>JAILNP010000022.1:0-3441 GCA_024691475.1 Eggerthellaceae bacterium | reverse complement strand
CTTGAACAATGCTGCGGTGCTCCCGGGCTTTGCGCCCGATGGGTCGCTGCTCGCACCCACTCCCATCGTGGAGCTCGATGGCGTGAGCTGCGACAACGAGCTCTACGTGAAGCGCGACGATTTGATTCCGTTTTCCTTCGGCGGCAATAAGGCACGCATCGCGCAGTGCTTCTTCGCCGACGCGCTCGCCCAAGGCTGCAATGCCGTCGTGGCGTATGGCAGCACGCGTTCGAACCTGGCGCGCGTCATGGCGAATGGCGCGGCGCGTATGAGCATGCCCTGCATCGTGGTTTCCCCGGCCGAGGAAGACGGATCGCGCCCTCGTTCGTTCAACGCTGAGCTTTGCTCCCGCTTGGGGGCCCAGGTTCGCCCCTGTCAGAAGGGTGCGGTGGCCCAGGCGGTGGAAGCCGCTCTGGACGAGCTGCGGAAACGGGGCTTTCAGCCGTATTACATCTACGGAGATCGTTTTGGCAAGGGAAACGAGGCCACTCCCGTGCGGGCATATGTGCATGCGAGCGGGGAAGTTGCCGATTGGGAACGCGCTTCGGGCGCAGCGTTCGACTACGTCTTCCTGGCTACGGGCACGGGCATGACGCAGGCGGGTCTGCTGTGCGGGAACATCCTAAGTGTTTCGTCTTGCGAGATCGTGGGCATTTCTGTGGCGCGTTCTGCGGAAGCGGCTACGGAGCACATCGAGGGGTATTGCCGGGCGTATTTAGCGTCGCGTGGCGTTGACGTACCGGCCGACCTGCAGAGCCGCATTTGCGTAAGCGATGAGTTCCTGCATGGTGGCTATGGGCGCGCCGATGCCGCTGAGCAGCAGACCATTCGCCATGCGTTTGCGCACGCGGGCATGCCGCTTGATGAAACGTATGTGGGGAAGGGCTTCGACGGCATGCTTCGATACCTACGTGAGCGGGGCATATGCGGAAAGCGCATACTGTTCTTGCATACGGGTGGCACGCCGCTGTTCTTCGATGCGCTCGATGGCTCGGAAGGCGTGGTGCGTGCATGACGCGTCGTTTCCCCCGCCGTCCTCAGTTCGTGATCGTGTCGCCCCGACAGAGCGGGGGCGGCGCCATCGTGCTGCATGCCCTTGCGAAATACGCTTCCGAACTGGGTTATCGTGCGCGTGTGTTCTATCCGGGCGAGCGCAAGTACGAACTGGGTCGCAAGGCGTTCTTCTGGCGGCAGCAGATCGTGTTTACCATAACCGACGTTGTGCGTGTGGCGCTGGTGAAGCTCTTCGGCGAGAAGCCGTTTCTGAATAACCCCCTGTTCAAGGGGTATGTGAACGTGTCGGTGCGCGGTGTTGCGCGCAAGTGGTTGCCGCGTGTGACCGACGACGACGTGGTGGTGTATTCCGACAACATCGTGGGGAATCCGTTGCACGCTACGCATGTGGTGCGTTGGCTGCTCTATCACTATACGTACAAGGACCGCCCTGGCGTGGCCTATAGCGAAAGCGACGTGTTCTACTGCTACATGCAGCCGTTCAACGATGTGGACCTGAACCCCCAGGGTCGTCAGCTCACTACGCCGTATTACGACTTGGAACTGTACAAGCAGACGAACTTCGGCGAGCGCACGGGCACGTGCTACGTCGTTCGAAAGGGCGCCGATCGCCCCGACTTGCCCGAGTCGTTCGATGGCATCGTGGTGGATGACCTTTCCGAGGTGGAAAAGGTTCGCGTGTTCAACGAGTGCAAGTACTGCGTGAGCTACGACATGCAGACGGCATACTCTACGTTGGCGAGCATTTGCGGGTGCATTTCGGTGGTGGTGCCCGAGCCGGGCAAGACGTACGACGATTATTACGCCGAAGACTACAAGATGTACGGCGTGGCATTTGGGTTCGACCCCGAGCAGCTGGCGTACTCTGAGCGCACGCGTTCCGATGCGCTCGCGTATTACACTGCGCGCAACGAGGAGAGTCGCGCGCAGGCCCAGGCGTTCGTGGAAGATTGCAAGGAGCTGTTCTTCTCGTAGGCGTCGGGATTGCGTAGTCTATAATGTGCGAACCGATTTCGCCTTGGGGCGAAACGGCGTGTTCGACGGATGGAAGGGTGCTGTATGAGCGACGGTATGCAGGGTGTTCAAACGGGGCTTGCCCCCGAGCGTCCCAACGTGCTCATTACGTCGGTAGGCCGCAGGACCTATCTGGTGCGCTGGTTCCAGGAGGCGCTTGCCGGCGAAGGCGAAGTGCATGTGGTGAACAGCTCATCGCTCACCCCCGCATTTGCCCTGGCGGACGCTGCGGAAGTATGTCCGCTCATCTATTCCGACGAATACATTCCCTTCCTGCTGCAGTATTGCCGCGACCATCGCATCGGCGCGCTGCTCTCGCTGTTCGACATCGACGTGCCCGTTCTGTCGGCCCATGCAAGTGAGTTCCGCGCGTTGGGGGTAGAGCCCATTGTGGCGCCGTTGCAGGTGGCTCGGGCGTGCAATGACAAGTACCTGGGGCAGAAGCTCGTGGCGGGCGCCGGCATTCCCGCACTTGCCACCTATCTTTCCCTAGACGACGCCAAGCGTGCGCTTGCGTCGGGGGAGGTGTCATTTCCCCTGTTCGTGAAGCCGCGATGGGGCATGGGCTCCATCGGCATCTATGCGGCTCATTGCGAGGAAGAGCTCGAGGCCATGTATCGTCTGGTGCGCGCCCAGGTCGTCAGCTCGTATGTGAAGTACGAGTCGTGCGAGGATCCTAGCCACGCCGTGCTTATTCAGCAGGCGGCCGCGGGCGAGGAATACGGCATGGACGTAATGTGCGATCTGCGGGGTGCGTTCGCCGGCGTCTCGGTGCGCAAGAAGATTGCCATGCGCTCGGGTGAAACCGACATTGCCCAGGTCATCGAGCCTCCGTTCGAGTTCGTAGAGCTTGCGCGTACGCTTGCCCAGGCGGCGCTCCATCCGGGGAACATGGATGTCGACGTGTTCGCGGTGCAAAACGACGACGGGTCGTATGCTTCGTTGCGCGTACTGGAAATGAACGCGCGCTTCGGTGGCGGCTATCCGTTTTCCCATCAGGCGGGCGTGAACCTGCCGAAGGCGTTGGTTGCTTGGCTGCGCGGCGAAGAGCCTGCGCCCGATTTGCTGGTTGCGCATACGCCAGGCTTGTACATGAAGGACATCTCGGTCGTTCAGCTTGGGTAGGGGGCAAGGCGTTTCCGCGGTTGTTTTATTACGGGAGCGTGTCGTTTTGGCACTCAATTTAGTTGAGTGCTAGCATGGTACAAAAATTTTAAGGCCCACTGTAGAAAAGAGGAGCCACATGTCATTCGACAAGTTTACCGACAAGGCGAGAAAGGTGCTGGTTATCGCGCAAGACGAAGCCAGGGGCCTGCATCAGCCCTATGTCGGGACCGAGCACATACTGCTCGCTCTCATCAAGGAGCAAGATGGTCTGGCCGCTCAGGCGCTCGACCGCTTGAACGTTCATTA
>JAILNP010000011.1:0-4852 GCA_024691475.1 Eggerthellaceae bacterium | reverse complement strand
ATCTGCCCCCGGGCACCTTGTGCGTGTACGTGTCCAAGCGAGATGAGCGGCGTGCTGCATGCATCGCAGACGTGCGAGACGCGTTCGCCGTAGACGGCCGAAGGCCCTAGGCAGTCGATGACGGTATCGCTCTGCGCGCAGAGCGCGGCAAGGGTCTCCTCGTCGTTTGCGTCGAGTTGCGCGCCTTGCACGCCGTCGATGGCGAGTGGCGCATTACGGTACGTTCCTATGACGGTTTCCTCTATGTCTGCGTTCGCGAGCTCCCTTGCGAAGAGGCTTGCGACCGCAGATCCCATGCGCCCGCTGGCGCCCAATATCGTGATGGTCATTACAGCTCGCCTTCGTCGAAATCGCCCAGCGCCAGACGATGTTCGTCGACGAGTGCAGCAGCGGCGGCAATAGATGGTGCGTCGAGGAAATCGCGTAGGCTGAATTCGTCGTCGAGTCGTGTCCTTACGATGCGTGCCACGCGTGCAGCCGTAAGGGAGTCGCCGCCCAGTTCGAAGAAGCTTGCATCGGGGTTGCATGAGTCGATGCCCAGCGCTTCGCACCAGATGGCCTCAAGACGTCGTTCCGTTTCCGTTTCCTCGCGCGTTTCGCTCGTGGTGCTCATGCGATCGAGGGCCGCCATGGCGCGCTTGCGGTCGACCTTTCCATTGCGGGAAAGGGGCAGCGTGTCGATGAACGATAGGTGCGCGGGGATGTGGGACGCCGGCACGTGGTCGCGCAGGAATGCGTGGACGTGCGCAAGGGGCGCGGCATCCATCTTGCGGAAGCAGATGACGTAGGCATCATTCGTGGTGGCACGGTGCAGTGCGGTTGGCACGAGGCCCACGGCGGCCGCATCGTTTATCCAGGCTTCGGCTGCGCAGATGGTCGAAGCGTCATCGTCCGTGGCGTAGGGGTTGAGCGCGCCACGGGAGAGCGCTACCGCCGAAATCATGGCAGCGGGCGAGAGCGTCTCTATTTCCGCAACTACGAGCACGCCGTCTTCCCCAAGGGCGCTTGCCGCACGGCCTAGGGCTGCCTGGCGCGTATCGAAGCGGTGCATGCTGAATGGGGCGATAAGACAATCTAGTTGCTGGCTTTCGCACACGCAATCGACGTTGGGGCCGGGTATGCCCTGGAAGGATGTGCCGTCTGCGATAGCATGCGCAACGCGGTCCGAGGCTGCGAGCATGCCCACCGCGCCCGTTTTCGGGATGCGCTCGGATGCCAATGCGAGTGCCGCCCGCGATGCGGGGTCGGCGAGCATCTGCTCTTCGAAATCTAGGAACGGGTTTCCGGCGAATACGTCGGTTCCCGCTTCGCCCGAAATGAGCTTCAGCAAGTCGTCGACGATTGTCTGGGGCGCGTCTTCCTGGTTCCGCGCGGCTTCCTCGTGCTCTTCGAGCCACTGCTGCCATACGGCCACCAGCGGGCGGTATTCGGGGTTGACGTCATGCCTGCGTTCCAGCACCTGGGTGAGGATGAAGGCTATCTGGCGTTCGCCCAAATAGGCCTCTCCCGCGCTGGAGGGGTCGAATGACGCATGCGAGGGGAGCGTTGCCTTCGGCGCGCTCCATTCGCGCTCGAGAGCCAGGCCAAGCTTGCCATCTGATGTAATGCCGGCTACGGCGCGCCCCACGAAGGGGAGTGATTCGGCGAACGATTCGAGTTCGCCGAGCTCGATGCGATGTCCGCCAACCTTCACCTGGGTATCCGACCTTCCGCGAATTTCGATGATGCCGCTGGGGCGAATGCGCCCCATGTCGCCCGTGCGATACATGCGCACGCCGTTGCGTTCGAAGAACCCGTCTTCGCCCGTGACGTAGCCAATGCCCACGCCAGCGCCGGTAATGGCCAGTTCGCCGATGGTCCAGTGCGGGCATACCTCGCCCGTTGCGGGGGCGAGCACTTCGTAGCCTTGTCCGGGGAGCGCATGGCCATACGGCACGCTTGGGTAGCGGGGGTCTGCCTGCTCCCATGCGGTCTCTTCGAGCGGAGCAAACCAGTTAGACCAGATGGCGGCTTCAGTTGCGCCGCCCATGGCTATGAAGCGCGCCATGGGGGCCGCCTGTTTTGCCTCCTTGGGCATGTCGAGCGGCACCTTGTCGCCTGATACGCAGGCCATGCGCAGCGACTGAAGCTGGTCCGCCTCGGCGCTTGCGATGGTCATCTGCAGCAGCTGGGGTACGGAATTCCACAGCGTGACATTTTCGGCTTGCACGATGCGGGCAAGCGTTTGCGAATCGCGGTTGTCGGCTCCGTCTAGCGCAATGATGGTGCCGCCTGCGCTTAGCGTTCCGAAGATGTCGAAGATGGACAGGTCGAAATCGGGCGAGGATACCGCGAGCGTGCGCGGCGCTTCGCTTGCCTGCCAAAGCTCGAGCACGGCTTCGATGGTGGTCATGGCCTGGCTATGGGAGATGGCAATGCCCTTGGGCGTGCCCGTGGTTCCCGAGGTGAAGATGATGTACGCCATGGCATTGGGGTCGAATGCGGGCGGGGTGGTTTCCGGCTCCCGGCTATCGTCGATCGTCGTTTCGTCGTCGATGACCTGGCGTGCACCGCTCTGCTCGATGACCTGGTGGATTCTATGGCCGTTCTGCGTCGACGAAACGGGCACGTATATGGCCCGCTCGCAGAACAGGGCAAGGGCGAAGGCGATGCGACGGCGCATGGCGGTGCAACAAACCACAACGTGGTCGCCTTGTTGCACGTTTCGACTTGCAAGGTACGTGCGCGCGACGCGCACGTCGTGGGCCAGCTGGCCATAGGTCACGCTTTCGTTGGTCTTCGGCATGCGAATGGCGATGGCGTCGGGCGTGGCCTGCGCGTGGGACCAGATAAGCTCGTGCAGGCAATGCGTGCTGCGAGTGCCTGGTGCCTGTACACGAGCGGGCGTGGGCTCGGGGAATGCGCTGTCCCAGCTTTCCCGCGCGCACCATTCGAGCGTGCGCCAGAAGTAGTCGAATGCATCCTCCAGGAATCCTTCGGGGAAGAGCCCTTCCACATGATCCCAGGTTACGGTGATGCCATCGCCGCCGAAATCGCTCACTTGGCAGTCGAGCCACGTTTGCGGCGTTTGCGACAGGCCATGCACGCATGTGGAGAAGAGGCTGGCGTGCTCTTCGTTGCGTTCGAGGCCGAGCGCCGCAGTGAATACGACGGGGAAGGACTTGCCCTGCTGGAAGAGCTCGCTTCGCACCTGTTGCATGGCGCCTTCGGAGCAATGGTCCAGGTCGGCAAGGAGGTTGCGTGTGGTTGCGTGAAGCGTGTCCTCCCAGCTCTCGTTTGCGTTGCGCGTATAGCTGGAAAGGACGAGCTTCGTGAAGTCGCCGATCACCCTATCGATGTCGGGATGTACGGGTTCGCGGTCGAACGCGGTAACGGTGATGGTGACGCCTTGCGAGGCCGAATAGCGGCGCAGCGTTTCGCCGTAAAGGGCGAACAGCAGTGCGGCCACGGTGGATCCATGTGCGCGGCATGCTGCTTCGAGCTGGCCTGACGTAGCCGCATCGAGCGTGCGCGCCATGCGCGAGAAGCGCGGCGCGCCCATGGTTTCGGGCGAGCGTAGGAGCGGCAGCTCGGGTGCCTTCGGCATGTCGCCTGTGCGTCCGCGCCAGTAGGCCAGATCGGCTTCCGCTCGGTCTTCCAGGAACTTCGTGCGGTTGAGCATGTAATCGCGGAACTCGATGCTGGGCGCCGAAGGCAGCGATTCGCCATGGTATGCCGCGCTGATCTCGCGCAGCAGCATGAGCACGCTCGCCGCGTCGATGGCGATGTTGCAGAATGCGATGCCCACGATGGACTCGTCGGCGCTTTTCGCTACGCCCACGGCCATGAGCGGCGCACATGCGAGGTCGAACGTGCGGTGGCCCAGCGTTTCGTGCATGCTTGCAGCGCTGTCGAAGCGTTCGATTTCGATGCCCGTAACGGATGCGTCGTAGCGCTGCTTGCCGTCGTCGATGCGCATGCGCAGCATGGCGTGTCGTTGCACGATGGCGTTAAGCGCTGCCTCAAGGCGCGCTTCGTCTAGATGAGCGATGCGGTACGCCCGGTAGAACGTGCAGCTGATGCCTCCCAGTTCGACGGTTGCGTCCTGCCCGTAGAGATACGCCTTCTGCACCTGGGTGAGCTCGAACGGCTCATCGGGAGCGCCTGCCTTCAGGGTGGCGTGCTCTTGCGGGGCCGATGCCTCCTCGAGCGTGAGCGCGAATGCCTGTAGCGTGGGATGCTCGAAGAGATTCACGAGGGATGATTTCTTCCCCTGTTCGCGCAATGCCGCCAGGACCTTCGTGCCACTGAGCGAGTCGCCCCCAATGTCGAAGAATGACTCATCGCGTCCGATGGCATCGATGTCCAGGACGGATTCCCAGATGGAAGCAACCAGCTTCTCGGCTTCGGTTTCGGGTGCCTGCTGCAAGGCACTTGCGTTGGAGCGCGTTTCTTCGAGCATGGCCTTCAGCTGCTTCATGTCGATCTTCCCGTTATGCGTGATGGGGAAGGCGGGCATGAACAGGATGTTGTGGCAGACGGCGGCTGAGGGGAGCTGCGGTTTCTGGTGGGCGACGAGCTCTTCGATGGAGAGGTCGCCCTTGGCGATGACGGCCGCGCCCAGCGAGCGATTCGACTTTTCGCCCAAGATGACCACGCGTGAGCGTTCTACCTTGGGGTGCGCATTGATGGTTGCTTCCACTTCCGCCACTTCGATCCTGTTGCCGCGGATCTTCACCTGCGTGTCGCGGCGGCCCAGGAACTCGATCTCGCCGCAGGGCAGCCAGCGCCCCACGTCGCCCGTGCGGTACCAGCGCTGCCCGCCGGGGCCCTCCACGAAGGCGGCGGCGGTGAGGTCGTCGCGGCCCAGGTA
>JAILNP010000153.1:0-10377 GCA_024691475.1 Eggerthellaceae bacterium | reverse complement strand
TGACGCACATGGTAGAAACGAAAAATCGTTATATCAATTTGGATATGTGGCTATAAAACACCTGATGGAACTGTCATGACGACAGTCGAAGGCGCAGATAGTTACAGTCGTATGCCTATTTTCGGGAAGACAGACGCAGATTACTGTGCATGCGGGTATACCACGCAGCCAACACGACTTCGCCCGACTCGCTTAACCCACAATGGGCCTTCTGCGTAACGGCATCGAGTTCATCACGTGCGCTCGAAGCCACACGCACCCCCTTCGGCGTACAGCGAAGAACCATGCGACGCGCATCGAAGGGGTCGGCGCGCTGCATAACGAGGCCCAGACGAATAAGATTGTCCTTATACAGGGAAAGGCCGCTCTTCTGCAGACAGAGGTACGCGGCAACATCGCTCAGCATCATGCTTCCCCGACCCGATAGGACATCGAGAATGCGATACTCATCGAAGGACAGCCCGCAACCATCGCGCAGAATGCGCTTCCACTGATCAACGAGAACGCGCCATTCCACAAAGTACCCCGAAGAAAAGAACTCGCCTTCCTCGTTCCGGCCGGCCCCATTACGCGCATCCATTCCGAAGCCCGGTACGTCATGCCCCCTCAAATTGACGAGCCCTCTGTCAATCATGGAAAAGAGCTCGAATTCGCTGGCTGGCAACGAAGAGAGAAACGTCTCCTGAAGCATAGCTGAGACGGCACGACACACCCCGCGTACGAAGGCCCTGCCCGAATCGGTAAGAGCACACACCATGTAGCGCGCGTCGGTCGCATCGTTCGCCTTGGACACGAAGCCGCGATCTTCGGCATCCAAAAGCAGCGGCAAAATAGTATGGCGACTCAGCATGAGGTAGTCCACGAGCTCGGCAACCGAAACGGGTCGATCGACTTCCGACATGCTCAGGAGCAGGGAAAATGCATTATAGCGAAGGGAGTACTCGCGCTTAAGAAACCGCGAAGTGCGCTTGACGTGCTCGTAGATAACCGTGGACGCTTGCATGCTGAACGGCATGGAAGACCCAGCTTGCGCGTTATCCCTATCCACTTTTGGGCTCATGGGCAAGACGCACTACCCCAGCAGGGTGCTTTCCCACTCGACCTCGCGGAAGCCCAGCAACACGAAATCGGGCCCCACCACGACGGGTCGCTTCACGAGCATGCCATCTTCAGCAAGCAGCTTATAGCATCCTTCGGCATCAAGGCCATCGTCGAGCAGCGCCTTGATATTGCGCTGCCGGTAGAGCATGCCGCTCGTATTGAAAAACCGCCTGATGGGAAGACCACTAAGAGCATGCCACGCACGAAGTTCGTCGACCGTGGGATTCTGCTCGACAATATGGCGAGCTTCGAACGCAACGCCATGCTGCTCGAGCCAAGCGCGCGCCTTGCGGCACGTGCTGCATTTCGGGTATTCCAGAAACAATACAGCCATATTCAGCCCTTTCACGCGAGACTACTACAGTCGACGCAAGCCCTCCCAAGCCCACATCTCAAGCGGGGCCGGCAGGATTTTGCCAGCAATGCGCATGATGACCCCGCTTACGCAACACGTGGCAACGGGATAGTTCATGCGGTTCACAAACAGCGACCAACGCACGACGCGCTTGGGAGAAATGCTGGGAGCAGGGTTCTTCACGGTTGCGCCATTGGCCGTCTGACGTGCCACATCAATGAATTCGGTACGCACCCAGATGGGGCAAACAGCCGTCACGCGAATACCGCGCCCACGTAGCTCGAAGCGAAGCGCACGCGTATACGAAAGCACAAACGCCTTCGTTGCCGCATACACGTCTAGCCCGGGCAGCGGCTGAAACGCCGCGCTCGAGGCGATTTGCAAAATACGCCCGCCCTTGCCCATGTACGGCAGCACCGCCTGGGTAAGGCAGACAAGCGCGTTGCAGTTCACGGTGATCATGCTCGACACCTCGGCGGCGGTAAGGTCGGCGTACGTTCCGAACTTTCCAAAGCCAGCCGCATTGACCAACAAACCAACCGTAGGCTTTTCGCGCTGCAAGAGGGCGGATAGTTCTTCAATGGCATTCGCTTGGGCCAGGTCGAGGGAAATGGCGCGAACGGGCATAGTGCACGCTTTCGCCAGCTCTTCCAATCGCTCGGCACGCCGCGCGATTACCCAAAGCTCGTCGTAGTGGCCGCTTTCATCGGCGGCACGCGCGTACTCACGGCCAAGACCGCTGGACGCTCCTGTAATGATTGCAATATTCATGGGGGCAATGGTAGCGCGACGCCCAAGGAAGCTCAATGCGAAATCCGAGCACATCACCAATCCGTTTCCTTTTTTGAAAAAAGCACGTCAGCACATACGAAGATTCTCTGCGACCTGGGGGAAACGTGCGCGGACCAAATCGAAAGCCACTCTATCGTTTCCTTTTTCGAAAAAGGAAAGAGCACTATACATTCCTATCGAATACGTGAGAGAA
Source organism: Eggerthellaceae bacterium (assembly GCA_024691475.1). Lineage (GTDB taxonomy): Bacteria > Actinomycetota > Coriobacteriia > Coriobacteriales > Eggerthellaceae > Denitrobacterium. The sequence continues at coordinate 7,936 of JAILNP010000153.1, read as the reverse complement.
TACGCAAATCGCTATGCGAAGGAGGGTCGCATGTCGCACATCGAACGCAAAGGAAGCATGCCCTGGTACTGCTACACCGGGTTCAACGTACTCGTCCTTTGGAACTTCGTCTCGTTTTCGCTCGACAGCACTCAAGTATTCTCGCGCGGCGTCGCGCTCGACGTCACGAGCATCGCCTGGATTTCCTTTGCCATCGCGCAGGCCATTGGCATGATCGTCCTTGCCGCCTTGTCACACACAGCGCGCATGAGAAGCGCCTTCGCGTCCTCCCGCGCAACCATTGGCGCGGCCGCAGTCCTAGCATTCCTGGGAACCATCCTCATGACATGGGACATCACCGCAATTGGCATATGCGGCGCCATCGTCTCGGGACTGAGCGTATCGTGGCTCTGGGCGTCGTGGGCCCAGTTCTACGCAGCGCTCGAAACGGGCGAAGCCGAACACGCCATCCTACGCTCGATGTTTGTTTCGGTAGTGGGCGCAGCCGTGCTCCTTGCCCTTCCCGCCACCATTCGCTTCCTATGCGCCCAAGCAATTCCGCTTCTATCGGCCGCTTGTTCCATCGCCGCCGCAAGCTGGTCGGCGAAGCGCACCCCGCATCTCCACGAACCACCCGCCGAAGAGAAGCCAAGCAAAGACACGCTTGTCCATTCCGTGCTCAGCCTCATGTATGGGCCCGCCGACCGGCCCGAAAGCACGATTCGCATCGCCAAAATGGCGATGGGGCTCACCGCCCCAGCCTTCTGCGCGTTCCTCATCACGCCCTTCGTTGCAAACCCGCTCTCCGAGCCGGGAACCCAGCTCTACCCTCTCGTCGTTCTGTCATCGTTTCTGCTTGCCGCGTTGCTCACTTGGCTTTTCCTGCGCGTTTCGCCAAGCGTTACGCTCGCGTTCATCTTTCGATGGCAGATGCCCCTCATCGCACTTGCATGCTCGCTCATAATCATTGGTGCGCCCATGGCGCTCTCTTCGCTCGCACTCAACGCAGCGCTCATCGTCATTTCCGAATTCACGTGGATTTGCCTCTGCCGCGCCATGCGCACAAACGCAGCGCAAGCACTTACGGTATTCCTGGGCGGATACGCCTTGTTTGACATAGGATCGGCCCTTGGCTCGCTTGCAGCCGCAGGGTACACACGTGCCTTCGGCATCGCCCCCATCCCCACGATGCACATCTCCGGTGCCGCGCTGCTCCTCATCATCGTCGCACTTGTGGTCATGCTACCGGGCCTTGCAAGCAACAGACAGGCAAAGGGAGCCACAATGACCATGCCCGTGTCGACTCCCACAACAACCATCAATTCCACGCCCGAAGCCTCGGTACAACTCGACGCATCCATACCGAGCGAGAAAGCCACCCCAACCGACGAGGCCGATGACCCAGCCGAACCCGACGAAGAGTTCTATCGTTTCTACGGCATTACACCGCGCGAGCGCGAAATCATCGCCTATCTCATGCGCGGCCGTTCGGTTCCCTACATCCGCGACGAATTGTTCATTTCGCAAAACACCGTGAAGACGCATATCAAGCACATCTACGCAAAGACGAACGTGGGTAGCCGCCAAGAGCTGCTCGACCTTATCGAGAGCATGCGCCCCTAGAGCCAGAACGTCGCCCTGCCATGCCGCCACAACGCCCGCACGGCACAGCATTTCTCCGAAAGAAGTCACCCAGTTACCCAAAAACCATCACTTCACCTGGGATAACAAATATCACCCTTTTAGCGGTATACGCTCCTCCGTCGAAATTCCTACACTCGCCCCGAAGGCATTCGCAATGGCTTGCCCACCGCGAATGCAAGGCATCGAATGGAGGAGAATATGAATCATTCCGTATCACGTAGGTCGTTTCTAACGGGAGCTGCAATCGCGGGAGGGTCGCTTGCAACCACGGCTCTCGCGGGATGCGCATCGCCCAAGGCGGCTTCCACGCGCACGGCCGAAGCAAGCACGACTACCACGTCTGAAAACTGGTGGGGCGAACCCGCCGACGAATCGTCGTTTACCCTTTCTCAGGAAATCGAGACCGAGATCCTCGTTTGCGGCTGCGGTCATGCCGGCATGACGGCAGCACTCGTTGCCTCGGAGCAGGGAGCCGATGTTCTGGTCATCGAGAAGACGGGCACCTATGGCCTCTTCCGCACCTTCCCCGGTGCCGTCGATTCGCAGGTGCAGAAGGACGCAGGCGTGACAATCGATAAGCAAGCGCTTGCCAACGACATCATGCGCTACGCAAGCGGTCGCGCCAACCAATCGCTCATCAACCTATGGATCAACGAAAGCGGCGAATGGTTCGACTGGTTCTGCGGCGTCATCGAGCCCGAAGGCGTGCGCATGACGGCCGAACCCGACGTGGGAAGCGGCTGGCATGGCTGCTATCGCGCATGGCCCACTTCGATGGTCGAGCATATCCCCGAAGAGAAAGCCGACAATTCGGCGGCCACGCCCAGCATGGGCCCCATTCTGGTGGAAATCGCCCAGAAGCAAGGCGCGCAGTTCATGTACAACACCGAGCTCGTGCAGTTCGTAAAGGAAGGCAGCAAGGTCGTAGGCTGCATCGCGAAGACGAAGGATGGCTACGCGCGCATTACCGCCAGCAAGGGCGTGCTGCTCTGCACGGGTGGCTACGAAGGCAGTGCCGAGCTCATGGAAACGCTGAACCCAGCCGCCTCCGCCACCGTTGCCTGCGCGCAGTACATGATGCAGAACGATGGCGCGGGCATGAAAGCGGGCATTTGGGCAGGCGGCATAAAGGACCCCGACCCCACCGCCATGCTCTTCGACCGTGGCGGCCTGGCGCCGAGTGCCGAAACGGGCTTCCCCGTTCAGGGCCAACTCTTTTGGATGGGAAGCCAACCGTTCCTGAAGGTAAACACGCAGGGCAAGCGCATCGGCAACGAAGACGTTCCCTATGACAGCATGATTGCATCGGCGAGCATCCAGAAAGACCACGTATGGTGTTCTATCTGGGACGCCAACTGGAAGGACCATGTAAAGCAATTCCACACGCTCTGCTGCTCGCGCATTGAGCCCAGCCCCACGCCCGACGCCTGGTCGTTCACCTACGAGGCCATCGAGGGCATGAACATGAGCCTGAAGCAGCAGGGCATCATCTTCGAATGCGATACGCTCGAGGAGCTGGCCCAGAAGCTCGAGATCCCCGTCGATGAGTTCGTGAACACCGTGAACGAATACAACGCCATGTGCGCAGCGGGCGAGGATACGCAGTTCGGCAAGGACGCGAAGGACATGCTTGCCCTTACCACTCCGCCCTACTGCGGATGCCGCGTGGGCAGCGCGCTGCTCTGCACGCTCGACGGCCTGCGCATCGACACCGACTGCCACCTGCTCACCGAAGACGACGAGATCATCGAGGGTCTCTGGGCTGCGGGCAATTGCACGGGCGGTTTCTTCAGCGACAACTACCCCGAGCTCATCCCCGGCATCGCCAGCGGTCGCACCGCCACCGAGGCGCGCCACGCAATCCTGAACATGCTCGGTATGAAGTAGCGTCCCCTCTTACAACATTCCCCCTTAGGATTTCCGGATTTCCCGCAGCCTCCCCGCTTTCCCCTGGGGGTTCCCTTCCCCTTGGAGCCCCATCCCTGGGATTTCCGGAAATCCCACGCTCTTCGCTCGGAACGAAATATGCGACCTGAGGAAACGCGCACGCGGACCCGTCAAACACTCGCAAACCAATGGGATTTCCGAAAATCCCATTCGAAGGGAAGCCCCACCCATCCTGCTTATCCCACTCAACCCACTCACCCCACTCATCCGAAGGATGGCGCGCACGCGTCGGTACGAGTGCTACACTCTGCCCGTGAGAGTAGAAAGGTGCACTATGTTCGCTGACGCTATCGTTATCTCGAAAAACCTGTTCACGGGCCTGGACGACACGGCCCAACCCGGGGCATTCGCCATACAGGGCGACCGCATCCTTGCCGTGGGCAGCGAAGCCGACATGATGGCCTACGCGCAATGCTCCACGCGCATCATCGACGCAGGCGAAGCATTCGTATGCCCTGGCCTTCACGATTCGCACCTGCACTTCTTCCATTCCGCGCTCTACGCATCGCCCCTGGCCATGCGCTACTGCGGAACGAGCGAGCAGGATTGCGTCGCCGCACTTGCGCCCCTAGCCGCACGACGCCCCGAGGGCGGCTGGCTACTCTGCCAAGGCTGGCGCAACGCCCACTGGAACCCCTCGACGCTTCCCACCAAGCACTCGCTCGACGCCGTCTACCCTAACCAGCCCGTTGCCATGTACTCGGGCGATGCCCACACGCTCTGGCTGAACAGCGAAGCCATGAGACAGCTGGGCATACGCAACGACTCGCCCGACCCCGAAGGCGGCAGCTACGAACGCGACGAAAATGGCGAGCTTACGGGCCTTGTCCACGAAGCAGCCGCTATGGCGCTCATGCCCCGCATCGTGGAATCGTTCACGCCCGACGAGCTTGCAAGCGCATACCGCTCGCTCATCAATCGCTGCGCGGCGCATGGCGTCACGAGCGTCTGCGATATGTCGCTCATGGCACTGCCCGGCCTCGACTTCGTACGCGATGATATCTACGCAGAACTCGAACGACGCAACTGCCTGAACATCCGCGTGCACATGTTCCCCACGCTTCTGGAAGACACGAGCCGTCTTGTTTGCATGCAGGAATCCTATACGGAAGGCAAGATGCGTGCCTGCGGGTTCAAGCAGTTCTTCGACGGCGTTTCAAGCCAACATACCGCCTGGGTGAAGGAACCGTACACGAACGCGTGGAGCGAGCACGACTGCGGCCGCCCTACCATCGACCCAAGTAAGATGCGCCAACTCGTCATGAATGCCCAACGTATGGGCCAGCCCGTTCGTGTGCACGCAATCGGAGACGAAGCGATTCACGCCATCCTCGACATCTTCGAAGAGGCGCGCGAGGCATTCGGGCCGCTTCCCCAGGGAAAGCACCACTGCATCGAGCACCTGGAAAACTTCCAGCCCGCCGATATCGCCCGCCTTGCCCAGCTCGATGTCGTAGCCGCCGTGCAGCCTATGCACATCACGCTCGACCCCGGCGCCCCCGAAGCCGACTTGGGTCCCAAACGCGTGCCGTACATGTGGCCCTTCCGCACGCTGCTCGACACGGGCGCAACGCTCGCCTTTGGCACCGACAGCCCCGTCGTGGACATCGATCCACGTGCCGGCCTGCTCACCGCCGTAACGCGCCAGTTCCTACCCGCGCAGCAACCTGCAGAAGGCTGGCTGCCCACCGAGCGCATTACGCAAGCAGAAGCCCTTCGCGCCTACACACTGGGTAGCGCACGCGCCTGCGGTCGCGAAGACGAACTGGGAACCATCGAACCCGGCAAGCTCGCCGACTTCGTCATCTGGGACACGAACCTCGTATCCTGCGAGCCCGAAGCCATCCTAGACGCAACCGTCCAAGCCACCTACCTCGGCGGCCACTGCGTCTATCAAGGAAAATAGCAAACCATCGCCCTGCGACCCCGAGCTTTCGCTACTGCGAAAGCAAGCGAGACCGAAAAGCGTGCAGATGGCGAGCGCAGTAGGTCCGACAAGCGAAGGAGTTAGCTAAGGCCAACGACTAGAGCTTGGAGCGCCTAATGCGCCGCCAGATGTACGCGCTAGGCTTGGTTTTCTTCGGCGACCAAATGCTCCACGCCATACATTTGGCGCAAACGCGGCTTTTCGATCTTGCCCGTAGCATTGCGGGGCACGTCGGCGAAGATGACCTTGCGCGGACGCTTGTAGCGCGGCAGCGATAGGCAGAAGTCGTTGAACGCATCCTCGCTCAGCTGCTCGCCCGGCTTCAGCTCCACCACGGCGCACGTGATCTCGCCTAGGCGTTCGTCGGGCAGGCCAATAACCGCCACGTCCTTGATGGCCGGATGCGCGGAAAGGAAATCCTCGATCTGAACGGGATAGATGTTCTCGCCGCCACTGATGACCACGTCCTTCTTGCGGTCAACCAGCCACAGGAAGCCATCGTCGTCCAGACGCGCCATATCGCCCGTGAACAGCCATCCATCGCGGATGGTCTTCGCCGTTTCCTCGGGGTCGCCATAATAGCAGCGCATGATACCCGGGCCCTTCACGGCAAGCTCGCCCACCTGGCCCTGTGGCACCTCGTCGCCCGACTCGTCGACCACGCGCGCTTCCCAGCCATAGCCAGGCACGCCAATGGCGCCCACATGATCGATGTTCTCCACGCCCAAATGCACGCAGCCAGGACCCGTCGACTCGGAAAGACCGTAGTTCGTATCGTACTGATGATGCGGGAAAATGCGCTCCCAGCGGCTGATGAGGCTCTTCGGCACCGGCTGCGCGCCAATATGCATAAGACGCCACTGGTCGAGCTCGAAATCCTCCAGCTTCAGCTGGCCCGACTCTATCGCCACCAAAATATCCTGCGCCCAGGGAACGAGCAGCCACACGATCGTGCAGTGCTCTTCGCTAATGGCGTCGAAGATGATATGGGGCTTGATGCCACGCAAGATGACCGCAGGGCTTCCCGCCACCAGGCTGCCAAACCAGTGCATCTTCGCGCCCGTATGATAGAGCGGCGGAATGAGCAGGAACGTATCGTCGTGCGTCTGACCATGATGCTTCTGCTCCATAACGGCCGACTGAGACAGGCTGCGATGCGCATGCAAGATGGCCTTCGGAAAGCCCGTGGTGCCGCTGCTGAAGTAAATAGCCGCGTCATCGTCTTCCGTAACGGGAATCATGGGGTCGGAGCTTGGGCAGTTATTAGCCAGCACGCCATAGTTTTCCGCAAACGTGGGGCAATCGTCGCCCACGTAGAAGAGCAGACGATGAGCAGCATGACGCGGCACGATCTCTTCCACGCGACCCGTAAACTCGGGGCCGAAGACGAGCACGTCGACGTTCGCCTTGTCCATGCAATAGGCAATCTCATCGGAGGTGTAGCGGAAGTTGAGCGGAACAACCGTAGCACCGCATTTCAGGACGCCGAAGTAGATGGGAAGCCATTCCAGGCAGTTCATGAGCAAGATGGCCACCTTGTCGCCCTTACCCACGCCACGTGAAAGGAGCAGATTGGCGAAGCGATTCGCCTTCTCGTCGAACACACCCCACGTAATGGTGCGACGATATGGCTGCGTTTCCGTGGACTGGATGAGGTCGTAATCGCGCCAAGTCACGCGAATGGGTTCCTGAATGGCAGGATTGCGCTCGATGAGGGCAATCTCGTCACGGTACTGCACTGCATTGCGTCGCAGAAGGTCGGTAATGGGCATGTGGTTTCCTCTCGCTTTAGCACTATGCAGCATAGTAGCGCACGCGGGGCGAAAACGCCCCGCGATATCGATGAACTGCTGGTTTACGCAAGGATACGAAGACTAGCGCGTCTCCCACATATGGTCGATGGGGCCACTTCCCTGCCCCAAGCCCGGATCATGCTCGAGCGCGCCCGTGATGTAGGTCTTCGCCTTCGAAACGGCAGACTGCATATCGAAGTCGCGCGCCAAACCGCAGGCAATGGCACTGGAAAGCGTGCAGCCCGCACCATGCGTATTCGGCGTGTCGATATGCTTATGACGCAGCCACACTTCGCGGCCATGCTCGGTAAGCAGCAGGTCGTCTGCAGCGTTTTCCAGATGCCCGCCCTTCACCAGAACCCACTTGCCTTCCCCGCCCATGGCCTCCTGAATCTTGCGAGCAGCCGTGGCCATATCCTCTTCGCTGGAAATGGCATGCTGGGCAAGCACAATCGCTTCGGGAATGTTGGGCGTAACGATGTCAGCCAGGGGAAGCAGCTTCTCAATGAGCGCGTCGACAGCTTCGTCGGCCATGAGCACCGAACCACTGGAGGCAACCATCACCGGATCGAGCACGATGTTCGTGGCCTGCGCTTCCACGAGCGACTCGGCAATGGCATTCACGATGCCGCTCGACCCCACCATG
>JAILNP010000161.1:0-4133 GCA_024691475.1 Eggerthellaceae bacterium | reverse complement strand
CGCAAAGTCGCAGATCGTATGCGTCGATTGCCACAAGCCCAACGTGGCGGAACTCGCACACGACGGCGTAAGCTTCGTGTCCGGCAACTACACCATCCCCCGCGACGAGCGTTCGGCCCAGGCCCTGCAAAAGTGGGACGGCAAGACGTCGGAAAGCTTCTGCGCCAACCAGAACTGCCACGTCTACCTGCTGGGAGACAACGGCGAGGTGTCGTACGACAAGCTGGAGGCCTCCACGCAAAGCCGTTCGTTCAACCCGCACCAGCAATACCACGAGAACCTCTCGCTTGAATGCACCGATTGTCACAAGGGGCATCGCGCGTCCACCGTGGTTTGCACGGGGTGCCACGAACACGAAAACGTGGACCTGCCTTCTGGCTGGGTCACGTACAGCGAATCGAAGCAAATCCTCGAGCAAGCGTTCAACGGATAAGATTCGCCGCAGAATCACAAGATGGGGTCCCGAGGGACCCCATCTTTTTTGACCCGTGGACTATGCTTCCTTCACGCCCGAAAATGCGTAGAAGCCTGGCGTATCGACCTGCGATTCCAGTGTGAATCGCTTCGCCCAAAGAGCGCTTTCCTCGGCAGCAGACCGCAAGCCCATGCTCACGCCCGCGGCAACTGCATCATGATGCGCATTAATGACGTCCTTGCCGCTCCCATGCGCCACGACGAAGCGCCCGCCTGGCTTGAGCAGCTTGTACGTCTTCTCAACCAGGGCGTCCTTGTCCATGAAATGCGGGTACGCGTTGTAGATGACCACCGCGTCGAACGGGTCGCTCTCGGGAAGATCGTTCACATCGCCCGCAACGAACGACGTCGTGGGCTCGTTCGCAAACTTCCCACGTGCAACGGCGATCATCTTCTCGGAAAGATCCACGCCCAGCACGGAAGCCACGCCCGCCTGCAGGTAATGCGGCGTCATCACGCCCGTGCCGCACGCGACATCGAGCACGCGACTGCCTTTCCCAATGCCAACGAGAGCCAGGACGGCACCCTGCACGCGGCTCTTCGTGCTGTGTTCCATCGTGTCCCAGTTCTCGGCGCGTTCGTCGAAGAACGCTGCAACATCGACTTCGATGTTCATACTCTCAACTCCTTAACGCGGAATGACCACGGGCCTTCCGCCGTAATCGATAACGTCGCAATCCATGCCGTACACGCTCTTCATGCGCTCGGGCGTCACGACCTCGCGGCCGCCCAGCGCATCGACCTTCCCGTCCTTCAAAAACAGGAATCGGTCGCAATAGCGCAGCGACAAGTTGATGTCATGCATAACGGCGGCGGCCGCTATACCGCGCCCGTCCACCTCGTCGCGCGTAGCCTGCATGACCTCCTGCTGATTCGCAGGGTCCAGATTGTTCGTGGGCTCGTCAAGCAGCAGCGTTTCCGCCTGCTGCACGAACGCGCGGGCCAGCGCCATCTTCTGGTATTCGCCGCCCGAGAGCTCGTCGGTATAGCGCAAGGCGTAATCGGAAAGCTCCAACCGAGCAAGCACGTCGTCGACCACGTCGTAGTCTTCAGTGGAAGGCGCGCCCGACATAAGCGGATGGCGCCCCAGCAGCACCGCATCGTATACCGTGAGCCGGTTCGCATGGCTATGCTGCGCAACGAGCGCAATCTTGCGCGCACGCTCCAGGCGCTTCACCGTGGCGATGGGCGCACCGTCGAGCAGCACGTCCCCGCTATCGGGCTTGCGCATGGCGGAAAGGCACGAAAGCAACGTGGACTTGCCGCAGCCATTCACGCCCAGAATGGCCAGGAACGACCCGGGCGCAACATCAATGGAAATGCCCTGCAGCAACGGCCTGTCGGGGCGATACGAAAAACGGAGGTCACGCGCTTCGAGCATTAGCGGTTGACCCCCTTGAACAGCAGGTAGATGAAGATGGGCGCGCCCACGAACGACGTGATTGCCGAAATGGGCAGAATGAGCGGCGCCACCACCACGTGGCACAGAATGTCGGAAACGAGCAGCAGCCCCGCGCCCGCAAGAGCGGAAGCCGGCAGCAAGAACCGATAGTCGGAACCCAGCAGACGGCGCATGATATGCGGGGCCACCAGGCCGACGAAATTGATGATGCCGCAAAACGCAATGACGGTAGAGGCGGCCGCGCTGGCAAAGAGCATGTTCGCCAGGCGCACGCGATTCACTGAAACGCCCAGGCCATGAGCCAAAACCTCGCCCGATTCCATGGCATTGAGCTTCCAGCGCTCCAGGAAGAAGAACACGGCGCTCACGGCCGTCACGCCCGCCATAATGGCAAGCTGGCTCTTGCTCACGCGGCTCAGGTCGCCAAACGTCCAGAAGACCACTGCCGCCACCTGGGAATCTTCCGCAAAGTACTGAATGAGCGTGGTGCCTGCGGTAAACGCCGCCGAAAGGGCAACGCCCAGCAGCACGATGCTTTCGGGCGTCATCTCGCGCACGCGCGAAAGCAGCAGGATCACCACCGTGGAAAGCATGGCGCCCGCAAAGGCGCAAAGGGCGGTGCTAATCGGCTCGGCCGTGGAAATGCCCTCGTAGGCGGCGGAAGACGAAGCGCCGCCCGCGAGCAGGATGATGGCCACGGACGCGCCGAATGCCGCACCCTGGGAAATGCCCAGCGTGCTTGCCGAAGCCAACGGATTGCGCAACACGCTTTGGTACGCGCATCCCGCAAGCGACAGGGCGATGCCCGCCACGATAGCCGTGAGCACGCGCGGCAGACGCAGGTTCTGAACTGCGGCGACGGCACGCGTGGAGCCCTGCCCGAATACCGCCATCACCACTTCCGAAGGAGAGAGGCCCAGCGACCCCATGCCCATGGAAAGGGTGGCAATGGCCAGCACCACGACAGCAAGCAGAACCATGACGAGGCGCTTACGCCGGATGTACCCCGCGTAAACGCCTCGCGTTGCTTCGGTTCGAGCGGCAAGCCCCGTATTGGTAAGCTTCTCCTCTTCCATGGCCTATGCGCTAGCAACCCTCGCTACGAGAACGACAGGCTCTTAAATCCCATCTTGTTCTCTTTCATCGTCTGATAGAAGTCGGCGCCCAGCAGCGTCGTGTAGATCTCGGAGTACTTGGCCTCCAAGTCCACGTCGGCAAAAGCGTCGGGATAAATAGTAGCACCGATGAAGTAGGTATCGCAGATGCCCGTGTCGATATTCGTGCCGTTGAAGTTGAAGAACGGCTGCGTGTAGAGATTGCCGTTCTGGAAGGCCTTCAGGCTATCGAACAATGCCTGGTTGTTGGCGTAATCTTCCTTCATGAGATCCATGTTGCCGGCATTCAGGAACATGTAGTCGGGATCCCAGTTGGCAATCTGCTCCAGGTCCACATCCACGGCACCATCCTGCCCCGTAGAGTCAGCCACATTGATGGCATTCAGCTCTACCAGCGGAGCGTAGTTGGCGTAGGTGCCCGTGAAACTCTTCGCGCCCTTGTAGTTCACCGCACCCACGTACACGGTGGGCTTCTGGTCGTTGGGGATATTGGCCGTGCGGCTCGTGAGGTCGGCATCCCATTCCTTCAGCTTCGCCACTACCTCGGCAGCATGGTCTTCCGTGCCCAGAGCCTGGGCTACGCAGGTAATGGACTTGTACACGTTCTCGGTGAACAGCTGGTTCTGATAGCTAATGCCAATGACAGGAATGCCCGTGGCTTCCTGCAGGGCATCGCATTCATCGGCGCTGCGGCTAGAGATGATGACGTCGGGGTTCAGCTCCATGAGCTGCTCCTCGTTCACGTTCGTTTCCATAAGGTGATTGCCATTGCTGGTAGCAGGCAGGGTGGCGAACAGGTCCTTGTACACCATGGCGTACGGACGATTCATAGCGGGGTCGGTTTCCATTTCCGTGACTGCGATCAGCTTGTCCTGAGCGCCGGCGTACACCACGAAGCGTGCGCCGCTACCAACCGTGGCGGCAGTCTGGACGTTCGCGGGCACTTCCACACTGCGGCCGTACGCGTCGACGACCGTCTTCGTGGCGCTTTCCGTAGTTGCGGAAGAATCGCTCGACGAGCTAGACGATCCGCCCGACGTAGAGCACCCCGCCAACGCAAACACAGCCAAGCAAGCTGCGAAAGCAAGGGTCAACGCCACCTTCAAATGCTTTCCCATTATCTTCCTCCCATGTTACGGATT
>JAILNP010000148.1:0-7874 GCA_024691475.1 Eggerthellaceae bacterium | reverse complement strand
TGGCGCAGGCAGTTGGTGCGGATGTCGCGGAAATCGCGCCGGAGCAGCCGTATAGTGCGGCCGATTTGAATTGGCACGATTCCAAGAGTCGTAGCAGCGTCGAGATGAACGACGAGAAGAGTCGCCCGGCCATCGTGGATGACGGCCTGAGCGTTTCTGTGTATGACGTGGTGTACGTGGGCTTTCCCGTATGGTGGTACGTGGAGCCGCGCATTATCGATACGTTTTTGGAGGCGCACGACTTCGCGGGAAAGAAGATCGTTCCCTTTGCCACGAGCGGCGGGAGCGGGCTGGGCAAGGCGCCGCAGCGCATGCAGGCGATTGCGGCTGGTGCTACGGTCGTAAGCGGCGGGTTGCTGAATGGCAATCCCGGTATCGAAGAATTGCGCGATTGGGCTAACGCTCAGTAGATTGGCGTAGCTAGAACGTTCCCAGGTGCGGGTCGCTTGCCGGAAGGGCAGGCGACCCGCTTTTTTGCGCTTGTGGCGTTTGCTTGCCCGCAAGAATAGTTTTCTAACTTCCCTCTTGCCAAAGGTAACATTTGTCTCTAATATGGAGACAAATGTTACTGATGTAACAGGAAAGGAAGAACAATGCATAGCACCAAGGGCCCTTCGCCCGAACCTCCCACTTCGTTGCAGCAGCAAGGTGTTTCGTCATACCCGGCGGGGGCCGCCGCGCCGATGCCGCAGTCGCAAACTCATGCGGCATCCGCGCCCGTTCCCCCGCAGGCTGCAGCGCCAGCGTATGGTGCCCCCGCTCAGGCGCACGTTGCGTCGGCCCCTGTTCCTCCTGCGCCGATGCCGTTTGCCCCGAGCGCGGGGCAGTACGCCCCTGCAGCTGCAGCTCCCGCACCTGCTTCGTTTGCCCCGGCGCCCGCGATGACCCCGCCGGCTCCTTCCGTCGGCGCGGAAGAGGTGCTTGGTCGCAACGTTACGGCCATCCTGGCCTCTGTCTTGGTGTTCGCTGGCCTGCTCCTGCTTGGCGTGACCATGATCCCGCTCTTCGACGATGTGATGAAGGTCGCGTTCATGTTCACGTTGTCGGGCATCTTGGCAGTTGCGGGCAGCCTGCTTGCCATCTTCAAGCGCAACCCCTTCTCGTCGGCGCTCATGGGGTGCGGTATGGGGTCGCTGTTCATCTCGATCTTCGCAACGCACGTGTATTTCGGTATGCTCAGCGAGCTGCCGGCGTATGCGCTTCTGCTGCTCTGGATGGCCGTGTGCATGGTGCTCATCTGGAAGACCGACTCTCTGCTTTTGGCGATTACGCTGCAGGTGGGCCTGGCGTTGTCCGTGTGCGCGGCTTGTGGTTCCTACCTCTCTGGTGAGAAGGTTGCCCTGCTGGTTGGCTACCAGGCTATCGCGAGCGTCATTGTCGTTGGCGGTAACATGCTGTTCTATCGCAAGATGTTCCGCACGAGCTTGTTCATCGCCGTATGCCTGAGCCTGATGGTGAGCTCGGCCCTCTGGCTGGAATATGGGTCTGGCCTCGATGGCTGGCCGACTGATGGCGTGCAGGGCTGGGTTGCTGTTTCGTTCATCGTGCAGTTCCTTACCACGCTGGCCCTGTGTGCGCTGCTCGTGGCTTCCATCTGGAAGCAGGCCAAGGATCTTGACGCCCGCGCGCGTCGAAGCGAGCTTACGACCTGGCGCCTTCAGATTGTCGCTGGAGCTCTACTGCTGGCGTATGCCGTACGCATTGACGTCTACGATGCCCTACGTGATGGGTCTCACGTGGCTGCCTTTGGCTCTGCTGGCTACGTTGACGCTGCCTTCCTGAGCGTCGACGCAATGGCGATGTGCGCGACCGTGCTCACGCTGTTCCTAATCGTGGTGGCCCTTGTGGTGTTCGGCCGTTGCGCTTCCGGCGCCCATGCTGCATCCGATGCGCAGGCTTCCCTTGCGGGCGAGTGCGCAGGCATGCCGCTTTCCGAGTGCGCATGGCGCATCGTCAATCCCGCCCTGTACGTTCTGTTCGTCATCCTTGCCCTGTTCGTGGCTTCCTTCGCGAATGATTTGCTTTGGGCTACCGGCGTGCCGCCGCTGGGCTTCCTGTGGGTTGCGGCTCTGTGTGCCATGGGTCTGCGCTGGGCTGCCGGCCTGCGAGGGTTCGATGTCGTGGCGTTGTCGCTGCTGGCCATGGATGCGCTGTACATGGCGTTCATCGGGTTCCCGCGTTTCCTTCCTGCGTTCCCCTTGTCCACCTCCATTGCGCTGGGCGTGGTCTACACCGTTGGTCTGTGTCTTGCGGCTGGCCTGCTCGCTCGCTCCATGGGCGCAGGTTCGGCGGGCATCGTGTCCTACGCGGTGGCGTGCACCTTCCTGGTCATGTCGTGCCTGTGCTTCTGCACGCCGTGGATCGGCTGGGGCTATCAGGCGAGCGTCTGTTGCATGGTTTGCGCGCTTGTGTGCGTCATCGTAGGGTTCGTCCTGCGCGTGGGTGGCCTGCGTCTGTACGGTCTCATCCTGGTGCTTGCGTGCACGCTGAAGCTGGTGACCATCGACATGTTCGATTTCGACCCCATCGCCCGCGTGGGTGCCCTTATCGCGGGTGGCGTCATCTGCTTCGTGATTAGCGCGCTCTATAGCTTCGCGGTGAAGAGGGTGAAGGAGGAGCGTAAGTAGCTGATTCGCATTATCCTCCCTGCTGCAAGCCCCTCGTTTCCAAGTCGGAAACGAGGGGCTTCGTCTTTTTTTTTGCCAGTCCGTCCGGCAAGGCTGTTGTATGGCGTGGTTGTCTTATGTGCACCCCGAAATGACTGTCTGATTGCGGGTTTGGCGGGGAGTAAATATAGATGGCTGGATATAGCGTGCTTTCCGTCTTTTCCGACTAAGCGGTCCGCTGGCCGAATGTGCAATGCATAATTTGTTTGCTTGGGATATGCGTTGATTTGTCATGTTCTTGAAGCGGGATGATGGTTTGGACGTATATGGGTTTTGGTTAATGGGGATACATGCTTATGACGAACAATCAGCCGCGTGGGGCTAGGTGGATATTGGAGTTTTTCTTATTTTCCAATTCGAGGGATTTTTATCCCTATTCCTGCCTAGGAGGGTAACTCCGACGATTCCTGGTAGTGGATTCGAACTTAATGGAGGAAGTTATGGGTGAATGGTTTTTCAAACTATACTGGCAAATCGAGCGCAGGGTGCTTCGGAGGGAGGCGCCCGACATGCCGTGTTCGCTTTCTGATCTCGATCGACTCTACCGATATAGCGATATAGACGTAGATGACGGTGGTTGGTTTGCGTTTAATGCTATTCGGGTCTGCTCGGCTCGTATTGACGCGCCGACTCGGAATTATTTGATAGAGGTATTAGATGCTGAGATTCGAGGGCTCGAGAGACCGCACCCTCTTGGTTCGTTATTTACAGCGATGATTGCGTTGCTCGGTATGTTGGCTACGATATATTCTGTTTGCATCACGCTGCTGACGACAATGGCGTCTACGCTGATTTCGTGTAATGAGGTGGAGTCATCGACGGCGAAGGACGTGTTTCTTTCTATATCGTCCTTTCCTCAGACGGTTATTTTTTGGCTTGTTGTTGGCTTCATAATAGTAGGTGTGACATTCAGCTTTTATGGAATGGTGTTAAAAGATAGGGCCAAACGGTATCGCTTGATAGCATCTGCCCTTAGATGCCCTAGGCGTAACTAGCATTTGTTCGGCCTAGGAACCGGTTCATCTGGCATAAACTAATAGGCCTGTTCGTGCTGGATAAGGCTAAGGTGACACGCTGTGATTATATTGAGCATATACGGCGAGATTGAGCCCATTACGCTTTCGGATAAACTGGGCCTATTCGTGTCGAATTTGACTGATTCTTCTTGTGAAGACTGGTTGGAAGATTTGGAGGGGGAGCTGGCGACGGCCAAGCTAGTGGACGATTTTGAGCGTGAAAAACTTGGGATTCCGCCAATCGAAACATACGGGGTTTCTTCCGATGGCCCTTCCATGGTGGCAGCTGGCTGGACTCATGAAGTAGGGCGGCGCCTTATATATATGGGCATGTCTTACGAGTATGAAGATATGCCTTTAGGTGATTATGAAACGAATTGTTTTGATGGTCGGTTGTGCGAAGAGGATTACGTAGAGAAGATTCTCGATTTTATGGGATTTGCAGCTCCTCATGGGGGACGAGACGAGCAGCATGCCCTGCTATATTCCGTATTGGATTTATTCGTCGAACTATGATTACGTTGATTATCCAAGAATGCTTCGTGGGGGCGTTGAGCCAACGAAATATATTGAGTCGTTGAAGCAATGGGGGAAGCTGCTGGACGCCTTTTTGATTAGTCGAGAAGACTACATACTGCTTGACTTCCTTGTAAATGCCTTTCATGCGAAAAGTCCGAATGACGAGCACGGTCTTTTAAAGGCCTACTCGTTATGCCAGCTATTTCTTGATCGGGAGAGCGAACGTGATCTTGACGTAAAACTCGTTCGGTTTATGCCCGCTTTGTATTCCGAGTCTGAGAGGAGGGAATGCGCTTTAGTATTACGCCAGCTACGGAATAAACTAGCGCATGGCGATTTCGCTGCGTTTGAGAGGAAGATTGAGCTCTTTGCGCAGCGGTTTATGGATAGTCGATTTTGGTTTGACTACACTGAGCTCAGTAGGAGAAATTGGGCGCTTAGCTATGCGCGCGGTTTGCTTGATGGCGCTCTTCGTCAAATGATTGAAATGCTATTTGTGGATAGGGAAGAATTAAACCGAATTAAAATGGGCGGGTAATTTTTGGCGAGCCCCGATGTCCTTACCCCTTGGCCAAAACCCCGCCGGCGTACGCGGCAGCTACGCACAGTACGCAGGTAAGTATTGCGTATCCCAGGGCGGCAAGCAAGGCGTCGCGCGTTGCCAGATTTACCACTTCCAGGCTGAACGTCGACATGGTGGTGAAGCCGCCGCACAGGCCCACGCGCAACATGAGCGATAGGCTCTCGTTGTCGAGCGCTCCGCGAAATACCAGCCCAGCGATGAGTGCCAGGGCAAAGGACCCCACTACGTTTATCGTGAGCGTGCCCCAGGGGAACATATCGCTGGGAATGACGCTACCCACCAGGTAGCGCAGAATCGAACCAATGAATCCTCCCGCGCCTACGGCGAGACAGTTGATAAACATGGTGCTCCTTCGTTTGCTTGCGCACTTTACAATAAGCCCCAGCAGACGATCGACCTTCCAGGAGGCCCGATGAACAACCTAAGTCCATTTTGCACGTGTACCGATTTGGAATGCCCCATGCATCCCACTAACCAGGAGCGTGGATGTGGCCCGTGCATTGCGAAGAACCTGAAATTGCGCGAGATTCCCTCGTGCTTCTTTAATTCGCTCGATTTGCCTGAAAAGCCTAAGTCGTACTTCTACGAGGACTTCGCGCGCGCCGTGCTAAGCAAGGAGGAGTAAAGGGCAAAACGTGTTGGTGACTTTGCCTGGACGCGCTTGCCAGCGTGGAGCCATGCGAAGTGAACGTCGCATCGGGGCGGTAGTTTGGCGGTAAACCATGTTTGGGCCTACCTCCCGTGCGTTTCAAGCCAGCTTCGATGCGAATTGGGCAGATTCGGCTGGCAAAATGTAAAAAATTCGCCGTTCTGAACATTGTCCAGTGCTCGAACCCGAGCATGGAAGGACCCGACCTGGGAGAATGCTGAAGCGAAAGCGCCAAATGGCTCCATTTGCCTCTTCAAGGAGGGCAAATGGCAAGGAATCGTGTTCAGAACGGCGATTTTTTTACAAAACGCCTCGCGATTTTGCCCAAGTTGCGTTTGGCGCCTGTCTGGGGTATGCAAACTACCGGATGGAATGAAAGCGCGCATGCCCGATGCGGGATTAGCGATGGAGAAAACCCGCCTGGCATGCTGTTAAGCAGAGGCAGGCGGGTTTGCTTGTGGCTGCCATATAGCTCTTGCGCGATTGGCAATGGCCTGGATGGCGCTTGTTGAAAGGTGGGATGAAGGGGTTGGCCTCCGGCTACCCGGTAAAGGCGGCCGAGCGGTGCGGGTCGGCTACATGCAGCAGCGTAGCGGTACGCTGGGTGATTTCCTGGCAAGAAAGCTGCGGATGGTCCATGAGCCAATGGCGCACGATGCCGAACAGGCCCGACACTACGAAGTGGAAGAGGAACTCAACGTCTGAGGGCGAAAGCTTCGGGTTGGCCGCTTCCCAGGCTGCGTGATAGCGCGCGAAGAGATCCTCTAGAACGCGATCGACGAAATTGCCCTCGCCGCGATTCGCGAACGCCGCCTTCACGAGCACGCGGTTCTGGTCTACGAATGCCACCAGTTCGGGCGTGAGCGTGGTGATGTCCGCCGGCTTGCCGTCCAGCAGGTCTTTGTAGTCTTCGAACAGGTCGTTCTGCATCGCCAAGAGCAGGGCGAACTGGTCGGAATAGTACTTGTAGAACGTTTTGCGGGAAACACCTGCTCGCTCGCATACCTCGATGACGGTGATGTCATTCACGGGCTTTTCCGCTAGAAACTGCAGGAACGAATCGTATAGGCAGTCCTTCGTATAGCGAAGCCGCGAGTCTCGAGGATGGCGTTCGATAGCGGGCATGGGCTCTCCTTCTACAGATGTAACCTAGTACCCATTATAGATCGTTAACGGCGTTTGCGCTGCAAAACGCCATAAAACTTGAGAGCGGCATAGACTATCCCGAGAGCGGCATATATGCATGCCGTTATTACGTATGTGGCAAAGTCTTCCGAGGTCGGGCCCACGTAGAGCGCGTGCCCGATGGCGAGCAGCAGGCCTTGCGCAACCAGCAGGGCCATGAAGGGGTACGCCAGACGCTGCACCTTCTTCCACGTCTTGCCCTTCATGCGGCGACGAATGCGCTTGAACGAGGTGATCCACGGCACCAGGAAGCAAATGAGCAGCGGCACGCCCACGAACGAGGTTGCGGCCAGCATGTACGGGGCGGCGTCTCCCCAGATGTTGCTCCATGCGGGCATGAACGAGACGGGCACCATGAATATCACGCGTGCGGAATGCGCCAGGATGATGAAACCCGCCAAGATGGAAAGCTCGCTGCGAATGGAGAGCAGCCTGCGCGTGGCCTCCCATTTTCGGGGAAGGGCGCCCGCGAACATCACGAGCAGGTAGAGCGCTACGCCCGTGTAGGCGCTCGCCATGATGCGCACTACTGTGGCGTCCTTTACGGCGGGAATGAACGTAAGCGCCGAAGCCGCGATGAACGCTGCGTAAAACGGTAGCGGCTGCTTGTGCAGCGGCTTGGCGCAGAGCAGCGCGAAGGCTGTGGTGACGACAAGCGCTTGCACGATATTCGGTACGATGGTGGGCATGAAGGGGAAGAGTGGGTTGAGTGACATGGGCATTCCTGTTCCGGTGGTAGGTGTGGGCGGTTCTTTTGCGCTCGCGCGCATGGTACCGCTGCCTGGGCGGGCTGTCCGTTGGCGTTACAACGAATGCGGGCATTTGCCAGGTGCTTTCCTTCTGCGCGGTATTTCGGCCTGCAATTTGCCCCTTAAGGATAATTCGTAGTTGAAAATAGACTATATCAAGAATAGACTTCATCCGCAGAGCTTCATGGATACATGTAGGAGACGGGAGAGCGAATATGGGTAAGTGCGAAGGCGGGCACAGAATACCGGGTTGGAAGGAAATGCAGCAGCTGCCCGCACAGTGGGAGTTGTATAAGCGCCTGGTGGAGGGCGTGCCCGAGGGGATTGCGGTGAAGGATGTGCTGGTGGGCAACCACTGGGTGTATGTCGAAGCCGAAAGCGGATGCGGTATGGCCATGGTCGTGCGTGGTGGGCGTGGGTTGTATGGGCTTTACCCCAAAGCTCGCTGCATGGAGCTGCGCGACCTTGCGGCGCAGTGCGTCAGCTGGAACTTTTTGGAGGCAAGCG
>JAILNP010000054.1:0-3880 GCA_024691475.1 Eggerthellaceae bacterium | reverse complement strand
TCATCGAGCTGTGGGACTACTACAACGTCATGGATGGCTTTGCCGTGAAGGCGCCCGCTTCTGTGCTCGCCGACATTCAGGCGCTTCCCGAGGTAAAGAATGCCTTCATCGAGCAGTCGTTTTCTGTTGAGGAAGACGCTGAAGGCGATAACGCCGCCGACCTTGCCGCGCAGAGCGACTTGCTGAGCGTGCAGGAGAGCGCGTGGGTGCGCAATCAGGCTACGCTTGCCATGGGCAACGTGGATGGCGTAACCGAGTCGGGTGCGGGCCAGCTCATCGCCGTTATCGACTCGTCCATCCAGGATAGCCACATTGCGTTCTCTGGCGATATGGATGATGATTCCCTCGCATATTCGGAAGAGGGCATTGCCGCCGTTCGCAGTCAGCTTTCCCAGGGTGGCCAGGAAGCGCGCTACGTGAACGAGAAGATTCCCTTTTGGTACAACTACGGCATGAAGACCAGCTCGTACGCTACGCCCATGTCGAGCCATGGCACGCATGTGGCGGGCATTGCTGCGGCGAATGCGGGTCAGACGCTGGGCGTTGCCCCTGGTGCGCAGATTGCCGCCATGGGCGTGGATACGAATGGCGCGATCTACGAATCGAATCTCCTTGCCGCGCTTGATGATTGCGCGGTGCTTGCCCCCGATGTGGTGAACATGTCGTTGGGTTCCGACGGTGGTTTTTCCGATGAGGCGTCGAGCACGTATGCCGACTGCTTGGAAACGCTGCGCTCGAAGGGTTGCACGGTGTGCGTTTCCCAGGGCAATGCGTACACGTCCATGGGCGAGGGCGGAACCATTTCGTCTTCCAACCCCGATTACGGCATCGTTTCCGACCCCGCTTCCCTTACGGCGTCGCTGGCCGTTGCCAGTGTCGACAACGCCGTGGGTGGTACGTATTTCACGCTCGACGATGGTACGCAGATTGAGTATTGCCAGGCAACGGGCGGAACGAACACGACGGTGAAGGAATTCTCCGACCTTGCTAACGGCACCTATGCGCTGTTCGACGCCCACGAGGGCTCTACGTCGGATGTCGCCCAATTGGTGGAGGATGTTCAGCAGGCGGGTGTGAGCCCCGCGCAGATCTGCGTGCTGGTTGATGAGGGCAATATGTTCCTCGAGCCTACGCAGGAACGCGTTTCGCGCATCCGCGGCCAGCTTGGCGTGGCGGCCATTATCGTGCGTCAGTCGAGCGACACGCTTTCCGCTGTGAGCATCGGTACGGTGAACAATGTGCCGGTTATCAGCGTGAACGCCACGAGTGGCCAGGCCCTTACCGAGGCCGCCGCGGCTGGCCGTTCCATGAATTTGGTGCAGGGGCTTACGCTGCCCGTCTCGACTAACTACACGGCAAGCGATTATTCTAGCTGGGGCGTTACCCCCGAGCTGACGCTCAAGCCCGAGATCTCCGCTCCGGGTGGCAATATCTATTCTTCCGTGTCTTCCGCTTCCAGCGCCGAAGCGTATGGTCGCAAGTCGGGTACGTCCATGGCCTCGCCCTATATCGCGGGTGCTTCCGCCCTGGTGCAGCAGTATGTCGAGACCGACGCGAAGTTTGCCAACCTCTCGAGCGAGGAGAAGGGCAACCTGATAACGCAGCTGCTCATGGGCACGGCGCGCCCGTTGGTAGATGAATCGCAGGACAACAGCTACTATTCGCCGCGCAAGCAGGGTGCGGGCATGGTTGATGTGGCGGCTGCTACCTCCACCGACGTGTACGTGACGGTGGATGGTGCCGCTGACGCTTCTCGTCCGAAGGCCGAGTTGGGCGATAGCGATACGGGAGCGTGGACGTTCACGGTTACGCTGCACAACGTGGGCAGCGAAAGCAGGTCGTTTGGTCTTTCCACGGCGGCTCTGTCCGATGCGATGAGTGCCGACGGCTCGTCGTTTGCCCTGTCCTCGATTAACTACGTGGGCAATGGCATAAACGTGACGTATGGTGGCGACGCCCATGAGGGATCCGTTACGGTGCCCGCGGGTGGCCAGGCGAGCGTTTCGGTGTCCCTGTCTTGCTCGTCCGAACTTCGTTCTCACCTGCTTTCCCGTGCCGAAAACGGCACGTATGTCGATGGCTTCGCAATGTTTTCGTCCGTCGATGGTGGCGTGAACCTGTCGGTGCCGTTCCTGGCGTTCCTAGGTGATTGGGGCACGGCGAGTGCGTTTGATGCTGCCGTTTCCGATGTGCAGGATGGTACGGCGAGCGCCTCGCTTTCGGCAGGTTGCTTGCTGAATGCCAATACGCTTACCGCCTTGGGCGTAAACCCCTTGCTTGATAGCGCGACGATTCAGAGCGCGCGCACGAACGTTTCCCTTATCGACGAGAGCAAGTACGTACTGTCCTCGTCTTCGGCCTCTTCGGCTCCCAATAAGGTGATGCCGGCAACGTCGCTGTTGCGTAATGCTTCGTCAATGGCGTATTCGTATGTTGATGCGTCGGGGAATGCGAAGACCTACGAGTACGCGTATGTGTCGAAGAGCAATACGAATAAGGGCCATACCTATTGCGAGGAGGCGTTTTCCCAGCCGCCTGCGTATAGTGGCGTATCGGATAACGGCTTGGTGGCCCCCGAGGGAACGTGCACGCTTACCCAGACGGTGCAGATTGCCGCTCAGGGGTCGTCCGCTCAAACGCGTACGTATAGGTTTACGTATGACACCACGGCTCCGGTTCTTTCCGTAGACTATGCGGCCGATTCCGTGACGGTTACGGCAAGCGATTCTACGTATCTTGCGGGCATTAGCTTCCACAATCCCACGGATGGCACGTATTTCTATCGCGTATTGGAAAGCGACGCCACGTCGACCGAAGGCGGCACCTACACGTTTACCGTTTCGCGCGATGCCCTGAAGACTGCGTGGGCTGAAGCGGGCCTGCGCGAATCCGCTTTTCCCGCGGACCTTTCCGCCTTGCCCGTATATGCATGGGATTATGGCTTGAACTACGCCACGTCGACCACCACGGTTGAGCCCGACGATCAGGGCTTTGTGATTGAGGATGGCGTGCTCACGGGCTATGCGGGCACGAGCACGGTTGCCCAGATTCCCTCGGGCGTAACCGCTATTGCCGCGCATGCCTTCGATGGCTCTTCCATCCAGGCGGTCGTCATCCCCGCAAGCGTGAAGACCATTGGCGAATCCGCTTTTGCGAACACCGCCTCTCTTACGTCGGTGACGTTTGCCGACGCGGCACAAAGCGAGCTTGTGTCTCTGGGTGCCTCGGCATTCGAGAACTCGGCGGTGGCGAAGATCGAGCTGCCCGCGAGCGTGCAGGAACTTGGGTCGCGCGTGTTCGCTTCCTCAAGCTTGTCTACGGCATGCATTCCCGGATCCGTTACGGATCTCCCTGTAAGTGCGTTTGAGGGCTCGAGCCTCGCGACGCTCGTTCTGGGCGAGGGCGTGCAGAACATGGGCGCTTCGGCGCTTGCTAACTGCGAGAGCCTTACCGTTGTGAAGACGGGTTCGGGGTTGTCCGACGACCATGCTTCCGAAGGCCTTCCGTCCTCCATGCGCTCTCTTGGCGAGGGCGCGTTTGCCGGTTGTACGGCGCTTACGTCTCTTACGCTCAATGAGGGTCTTGCCTCTATTGGTGGTGCGGCGTTTGCCAATGTGAACATCGATGCGCTGGTAGTTCCCGACTCCGTGAACGAGCTTGGGTTCACTTCGACGGGCGAGGGCGCGTTTGCCCAGATGAACCATACGCGTAGCATCGTTGTGGGAGCTGGGTGCCCTGCGGAATCGCTCGTGGGCGCATTTGTGGGCGACACGGCGCTTGCGTCGATTGCCGTGGCCAATGGCTCTGCTACGTGCGCTTCCGTGGATGGGGTGCTCTTC
This sequence comes from Eggerthellaceae bacterium, assembly GCA_024691475.1. Taxonomy (GTDB): domain Bacteria; phylum Actinomycetota; class Coriobacteriia; order Coriobacteriales; family Eggerthellaceae; genus Denitrobacterium. Next base: position 41 of record JAILNP010000054.1, on the reverse strand, counting down.
AGCGCCGACGGCACACAGCTCATCGTCTATCCTGCCGCTCG
>JAILNP010000043.1:0-4690 GCA_024691475.1 Eggerthellaceae bacterium | reverse complement strand
TTTGCTCTATTTCGTCGTCAAGAACCATAGCTTTCTAGATGGCAATAAACGCATTGCTGCTACGATGTTCCTTTATTTTCTCGATCGCAATGGAGTGCTGTTTACGAATGGGCGCAAGCTGATCAGCGATAGTACGCTTGTCGCGCTAACCATCATGATTGCTGAGTCTAATCCTGCTGAGAAGGATACGATGGTTACGCTGGTAATGAACTTTTTGTTGGATGATTGTTAGCCGATGGTTCGATAGTTCGTTCTCGTTTGTATGTGCACTTTCCAAGGGGTGTTGAATGTATTGCCCGATCACATATCTACTCGACCAAGAGCCCCGCATGACCGACGCCTGGCAGCAAGCGTTCGAGGCCATCCCGGGCGTGTATGTTGTACAAGACGATTTCGCCAGCTTCATGGATGCGCATCCCCGGGTCGATTGTGTCGTTGCACCAGGTAATTCGTATGGACTCATGGACGCCGGTTACGACGCGGCTATCGTTTCGTATTACGGCGAGGGGCTCAAGCATGCCGTGCAGCGTAAGATTCTTGGCGATTGGTTCGGAGAGCAGCCCGTGGGCACCAGCATCTCGGTCGAATACGCTGGCATAACGCTTGTCCATACGCCCGTCATGCGCGTGCCTTCGGTCGTGCGCGATCCTATGGTCGTTTACCATGCCACGCGCTCAGCGCTTATTGAAGCCATGCGTGGGGGAGTGAAGACGGTTGTGTTTCCCGCCTTTGGCGCTGGTTGCGGCAAGGTGGCGCACGATGTGGTTGCGCGCCTCATGGCACAGGCGTACCGTCAGCTTGCCAACCCGCCTGCCAATCTTTCCTGGCATTACACGCATTTGCTCAACCTGCCGGATTCGCTGTAGCATGCGTTGCGCGAGGTGCAGTCAATTCCCCTTGTCGACTGTAGTGATTTCGATTATTCGGATCTCGATAGCTTGAAACGAGAGCGACTCATTTCTCGCGGGTATGCAACCGAAGGCGACTTCGAATAGGCGTCCCCTCAAGTTTCCTCGTAACCCTCTCGCATCCTTTCCGCGACTCTTTCGCGACCCTTTTTGCATCGCTTTGTGATTGCGTTCTGATTCCCTTCATATGGGACTGCTTGCCGTTTTACAGGCGTAGTGTCTCAAAACTCAACTTATAAGTTGATTTATAGAGGGGTAGGCCAATGTACAATGATGAGTGGATGCTGAAGCAAATAGCTGGATTCTTTTATGCGCTCGTAAGGCGAAGCGAGTCTAAAACCATCCTTCAAAAACGGTTCAAAAAGGATCGCCCTGTTTTGACGGAATTCTATTCCATCATTGAAGCCATTGACGCTCAGGGCTATCAAGCTGGAGTGGACTTTGCATTTCGTCAAAGATACTTTGATTCGGTGATTGCCAATGGCTCGCTGAGTCTTGTGGAGCTTCGTGTTCGCGGTACGTTATGGCGCGTCGTAATGTATTGGGTTCGAGAAGAGCGATTGTTTGTGGTGCTCGATGCCTTTGAAGCGCATAAGCATAAGTCGATGTTTGACGTGATAAAAGTCATTAGGCCCAAAGTTCGAATCGTGGATGGCTTGCTAGAGGGAAGTGAATGAAATGGCTATGCGAATGTCTCTCTCTGAGTTTGTGGGGGAAGAGTATGTCGATGCGGTGCTTTCTCCGGAGGTAATCGAGTTTTCCATGAACTTGCACCTGCAAAGCGAAATCTATGGGCGCATGAAAGAGCTTGGCGTGACCCAAAAGGAACTTGCTAAGAAGATGGGCGTTTCTCCAGCTGCGGTATCCAAGATGCTTTCAAAAGATTCGAACATGCGAATTAGCACGATTGCTCGCATTGCTTCTGCCCTTGAGTGCGATGTCATGCCGATTAAGCTTATGCCTCGCGAGGAAGTTATCGAGCGTTGCGAAAGCGTTCCTTTGGATGATGCGAATGAGGAATCGACGAATGAGCGGTCTAGCGATTTGGCCTCATCGTCATTGAGCAGGCAAATCGCCTCCGCATCCTAACGCGCGCCCTCACTAGTACCTCTTCACCAACCCCAGAATGTTGTCGTGGCAGATGGCCTGTGCGGTTTGCGCCGTTAGGCGGTCGAGCAGGTCGTAGTACTTCACCACTTCGGCAGGGTAGGTCTTCCAGTGGCCCACCTTATCGGTGCCTATCATGATGCGGTTGGGGAACTCCTCGCATAGCGCCGCCCAATCGTCCATCGTGTCGCCGTCGTTGTACCGATCGGGGAAGTTGTCCTGCACGTAGTAGTCGTACACCACCCACGACAAATCGGTGTACAGGTTGGGGTGCGTGGCCAGCATCTCCGCGGCAATCTCGGGCAGGTGCTGTATTTCCACGCGGCGGGAAATGCCCACGTGCGCCCAGATGATGTTGCATTCCGGATTATGCTCCACCGCGCGCTTCAACTCGTCGAGGTACAGCACCTCTTCGTTGTTCTGCGCGGTGATGTTGTGGTGGACCATTACGGGCAGGCCCTCTTCGGCGCCAAGGTCGAACACGTCCAGAAACGCCGGATGGTCGATGTGCGGAGGTTCGCCGTACGTAAGAGCCGTTAGATCGTCGTGGCGGCTCATGATCTCGCCGATGCCTTCCCAAAATCCCGGATACAACCGAAGTAGCTGACGGATGTGGTCGGCGGAGAATCGGTCGTTGCCGTTGATGCCGCAGCAGAAGGGGTGGTACCGCTTGCGAATGCTCTCGGGCTGGGCCAGCAGCTCTTCGGCTAGCAGAAAGTCGGTGCCCGAATAGTAGTAGCACCGCGAATCGTTCGATAGGTAGTAGCTGGGCGCCTTGTCTGTATGCTCGTCCCATTGCTTGGCAATGCCCATGCCGAAGATGACCGATTCCGAAACGCCGCTCATGTCCTGTGCGCGGGCGAGCGCGGCAAACCCATCGGTCTTTTCCAGGAAGTCGCAATAGTGCAGGTGGCTATCGACGATGTCGTAGCGAATGTCTACGCCAGGCTCGTCGATCTCTACGTCGGACCCGTCGGTGAAAGCTATGCTCGCCGGCTCCTTGACGTTTGCCCCGGTCGCATCTGCGGGCACGTTCGAGCGATTGCCAATAAGGGAGCTCGTGTCGTTCACCGAGCCGCCCTGTGCTACGGAGCCCGCCGTCTGCGTGCATCCCCCGAGCAGTGCCGACCCCGCTGCGCCCGCGAGTACCATGCCTCCGGCCTTGAGCGCGTCTCTGCGCGAAATTCGTTTCACCATGCTTGAACCACTCCCTCTTTGACCCATGCCAGCTTGCCGTCATTGTACCTGGTTCGCAAGGGCGGGCGCCGAAGGGGCGAAAGGTTTTGCCCGTTTGTAAAATCGCCCCAGGCCGCAAGGCCCGGGGCGATGTTCGCTAGTCTATTTGCTCGCCACGCTTACGCAGCTTTTTCGCCAGCCAGAATCTTGTGAGCGCGCTCGTATTCCGCAACCTCATGCTCGGGCAGCTCGCCTTCGGCGATGCGGGCGCGGGCGGTTTCGTAATCGCGCGTGCCAATGAACACTTCCTGCTTGTAGGGGTTCACGCCCAGCTTCTTCGCGCGGTAGAAGATGTAGATAATTGCCGCGACGTTCGCGCCAAGCGCCAGCACCGAAACCACCGTGTTGGTGGTGGTGTTCAGCGTGGAGTTCACGGCGAACACGCTGTCGAAGCCAAACGACGGGAAGGAATCCTGGAACTGCGGGAATACCTGCGCGAACATGCACCAGATGGCCAGCGTGTTGGCGCGGTTCTGAATCCAGCCGCCCTTGTTCCAAAGGGCCGCGGCTACGGTGGGGGCCAACAGCAGCGCCAAGCCGCAGTACCATGCGTGGTTGGGCAGGCAGTTGTAGGTGTAGCAGAAGTTCCACAGGTCGTAGGCAATCACGAACACCCAGGTCATGTCGGCCCAGACCATGTCGTCCTTCTTCTTCGACGTGTACACGGCCCACCAGCCGGTCATGCAGAAGATGTCGATGAGGCCCGCAATGCCGTTGAACAGGTTGTTGAACCCGGCAATCTGCGTGGCATGCTCGGAAGTTACCCATACGATCGAGCCCGTTGCGGCGTCGACGAATGCGCCGTCGGATCCGGGCACCGTGGGGTCCTGGATGACGCCCGCATTGTATTGCAGCAGGTGAACGAAGCTCTCGAAATCGCTTACCACGGCAATGAGGATGTTGATGCCCACGATGATGAACGGGAAGCACTTGAACCAGGTTGCCTTGCCCAGCTTGCCCCAGTGGTACTTGATGATCATGAAGCCAATGCAGCCGGTAAGCGCCGCGTACACCTTCGCGTAGTGGAACCAGCCGTTTTGGAACAGGACCGTGGGGTTGTTCTGCGCCCATTCGGCGCCCGACCCGGCGCCTACCGTTACGGCGATGCATTAGATGGTCATGGCGATGGGAAGCGCCACGAACATGATGATGCCGCCGGCCTTGCTTCTTCGGGCAAACTCGTTTAGCAGGATGAGCCCGCCGAACACGAGCACCCATCCCACCCATTGGTACAGCGCATTTGCCCCATACACATCGAATAGCATAATCTCCTCCTTACCTTGTAACGAGTGGCGTCTACCGTGCTACTCGTTGTCCCCTAGATCCAGATGCAGCGTTTGCGCGACGAGGCTTTCCAGGACCTCGTCGGACGCGTTTGGATGACTGCGGATGAATGCGACCATGCCCATGATGAGCATGTAGAACATCTCGTAGACATG
>JAILNP010000039.1:0-12002 GCA_024691475.1 Eggerthellaceae bacterium | reverse complement strand
ATTGCTCTTCCGCTCGCTTCTGCAGCTTGCGGTTGCCCGCGAACTTATCCGGATGCAGAATCTGAGCCGTTTCCTTGTAGGCGGTCTTTATCTCGTCCAGCGTGGCATCGTCATCGAGCCCGAGCAAACGTAGTGCTTCAGCGCGATTCACAATGCACACCCCTTTCGAAAAGCCTAGAAAATAACGCGCGTTATCGTACCACGCGTCCGTGTGTATCGTATGGTGTCCCACACGTTCCGCACGAGTGAGCACACGCATGGAACACAAGGAGCGCGTCGCAGGCCGATACGCATGGCGAAACAGGGCATAAGAGTAAGCCCGGGTTACGTCCTATTGATGTCGGAAAGCTGCAGAGTGCCAACCCTGCGCAAGGCAACGATAGTCATGACCGCAGAGAGTATGGAGCTCACGGCAATGCCGCAAACGCAAGCCACAAGATCGGGCGTCTTCACCAGGCTCACGTAGGAAACCTCGGTTGCAATGACGGACATAACGCCCGTGACGACGCCCAGCGCAACACCGAACACGATGCCAATGATGGTAAGCAGCACGTTATCGCGCCAGATGTAGCGCTTCGCATCGCCCAGCGAATAGCCGCATACCATGAGCGTGATAAGATCGCGCTTCTTCTCCTCCACGAACATGATGTTCAGATTGAGCAATACCACGATTGACATGGCAATAGAAAGCGCCAGGTACACCAATACGACGATACGCGATACCTGTCGGAACGTATCGAATTGCTCCTGCTGGCTGCCCTTGTCATCCATGACGGAGAATACACAATCATCACGCTCCAGCGCCTTTACGGCATCCTGGCTAGCATCGTCCACCTGCGCAAGCAGTGCATTGGGAGCGGCTTCTTCGCCAATGAGCGATTCGTACGTATCGGCGCTCATAACGATTTGAAATCCCAGCAAATAATGACGGAAGAACCCCGCAATGGGAACGTCGTAAGAATACCCGTCGCTTGAAACCACGCTCAGCGTGTCGCCCACCTTCGCACCATAATGTTCCTGATAGGAGCACGATACCCACGCTCCCCCACTCTCCAACTCCACGTGTTGACCCTTGGTGTCGCCGTCCGTCGAAATGAGGGTGACAACATCGTTAAACGCAGCGACATCGGTGGGAACCAAGACGCTCGCCGAAGAGGACGAATCATCGGGAAGGGAAATGACGATGCCCTGGCGCAATACTGGAACCGTCGTGCTGCATCCAGCGTTTATCACCTGCTGCTGCACGCTCTGAAGCGCTTTCTCCTGGGTCGTGTCCACTGTGATGATGTCGTTGAAATGATAGATGTCGCGATACTGAATGCCAACGCCCGCGCCCACGTTGTTATTGAGCGTGACGGCGCACACTACGAGTGCCGTGCATCCGGCGACGCCCACGATGGTACCCAGTACGCGCCTGCTATCATGCAGCAGGTTATTCACGGAAATCTGCGTGTAGATGGGCAGTTTGCCGATGACCTTCCGAAGGAGAATGGAAAGACGCGACGTCCTCCGATGAAGAGAATCGTTCAGCAAATTGACGGCGTCGTGCTTCAACACGAAACGGCATGCAACCCAGGCAGAAAGCACGATGAGCGCAAGCTCTACAAGACCAAACAGCGTAGCTCCCCATGGAGACCACCAGATCCTAGCCGAAATGTAGAAGCTTGAGGTGAGCGTGGGAAGCACGATTTTCTCAACGATCAAGGCCGCGAATGCGATGCCCATCGTTACGCCCAGAGCAACGGAGAAAACGGCATACATGATTATCATCGCGGTAATCTCACGCGACGTCATACCCATGGCCTTCTTTACGCCAATCTGGCGCGTGGTCTCCAAAACGAGTCGTGAAATGGCCGAATAGCACACAAACAACCCTACGAACACGAAGAGTAGGGCCATGCTGATGCGAAGCCTGCCAACAACGTCGACGTACTCGCGAATGGAGATGATGCCACCATTTGCCGAACGGGTAAGCACCACCCAATCGTAGTCGGCATCCTTCAGGTCCTGTAGCTTCTCCTTAGCGAAGGAAAGATCGGATTCCTTTTCGGCGATCTGCGATTTGGCATCCTCGAGCTCGGCCTTCTTCTCGTCAAGCTCGGTCTGGCCCTGCGCCAGCTCCGCACGGCCGCTTTCCAAGCTTGCGGTCGATGAGGCAATCTTCGATTCGGCAGCAGATAATTGAGATGCGTACTCGGCTTCGCCCGCCTGGTACTGCCGCTCCTTTTCTTCCAGCTCGGCTCGCGCAGATTCCAGCTGGGCGGAGGCGGCGGCAAGCTCCTCATCCATTTCGGAAAGCATCGCCGTCAATGCAGCAAGCTCAAGAAGTTCTTCTTCGTAATCTGGGTCAGATGGACTTATTCGCGCTTCCAAGTCGCTTACATAAGCAACCAGCTCATCACGCGCGGAACAGCCCTCGTTATATTCATTAAGCTTGCTTTCGTATTCTCCCCAGCCAGCATCGAGCTTTTCAGCAGCTTCGTCGAGCTCGGCGCGACCAGAACTCTTCTTAGAGGCATACTGTGATTTCGCACTCGCAAGCTGAGCTTCCCCATCGGAAAGGCTCTGCCGTCCACTCGCGAGCTTCGCATCGGCTTCCTCGATGGCCCGTTCGCCATCCTCGATTTGGGCGTACGCGTCGTCGAGCGCCTGCTGACCCTCGTCAACCTTCGCCTGGGCATCGTCATACAGGCTCTGGTGACGGGCACTCGCCAAACGGGAACCTAGCTCCTCTATCCTGCTCTGAAGTTCTTTGGATTTGGAAACATACTCATCGGAAAACTCGTCGGCCATACGCAGAGAATCAGAGCAAACCTTCACGACCGCGCTTCCATCATGGAATGCCTCGGAAGAGAAGGTCGAGATGGGAACCCATGCAAGCAAGTCAATAACTCCATCGCCAATGGATGCAGAGCCCCACGTGGAAGACTGACTCGAAATATCCGACGGACACTCCACGAGCGCAGTAACCGTGAAATCGTTCGTGGTGAGGTACTCCTCGCCATCGCTAACGTTCACATGGAGAGAATCTCCAATGTCTATGCCCGCATCCTTTGCGGCATTCGCCTCAAGAGCCACTTCGCCTTCGGCTGAGGGAAGATTTCCGGAAACCACCGTAAGCGTGTCGATGCGACTAGTGCACGAAGAAATACGCGTTACGTACGTTTTGTCCGCATACCCCACGAACTGGTACGTGACCTGGCTCCCCTCCACATCGGTTACGCCCTCGACAGCCCGCAGCTCATCAAGATCACTTTTGGTGAGCCCATAAGGAAACTGGATTTCGATGTCATGAAGCGAATTGCTGCTGAATTCTGTTTGGGCGGCATGCTTCAGGGCTTCGCCCGACCAGCCGATGCCCAAGAATACGGCAACTGCCAGGGCCACGAAAATGGCAATCGAGACAAACGATACGATTGTCGATTGAATGGTGGTAAGCAGATCTATGAGGCGAGCACGTTTCATGGCTTTTACCACACGAGGTCAGCTGCCTGGGCGCGATGCCTGTTGATGGTGGTCTCGTATGCCTTGCCAACACGCAGGCGAACGATGCGGTCGGCCATGCGCGCTATCTCCTCGTTATGCGTAACCATCACAAGCGTGGTGCCATCTGCGATGATTCGCTCAAACACCTGCAGAACCTCGATGCTCGTAGCATAATCAAGCGCAGCCGTAGGCTCGTCGGCAAGAATAAGGCGTGGGCGCTTCACGAGCGCGCGGGCAATAGACACGCGCTGCTGCTGACCGCCGGAAAGCTGCGACGGATAATTATGCAGACGCTCGGAAAGACCCACCATGGCCAATGCCTCTTCGGGATCCATAGGGTCATCTACCAGTTCGGCTATGAGCTGCACGTTCTGCAGGGCCGTAAGGTTGGGCATAAGGTTGTACGCTTGAAAGACGAACCCCAGGTTTTCCCTGCGATACGCCGTGAGCTCGTGGCGCGATACACCCGTGAGGTCCTGGTCTCCGAAGAAAACCTTGCCCGATGTGACGGTATCTAGCCCGCCCACGATATTAAGCAGCGTCGTCTTGCCACAGCCGCTTTCTCCCAGGAGCGTCAAAAACTCCCCTTCGTATACGTCCAGATTAACGCCACGCAAAACGCGCGTGATGGTGTCTCCGTTTTGGTATTCGCGCCTTATATCCTGCAGGGAGAGTAACTTCTTCCCCGGCTTCCACTGCTGTGCGGCAATCTCTTGGTTCTGGTCAATCGAAAGGGATGCCAGCGTAATAGCAATCTCGAACGTATCTGCATCATCTTCCGAAAACAGGTTATCGGAAGATTGAGTCACGAACTGGATGCATCCCAGATCCTTCCGCATGCTCGAAAAGGGCACGACTACCATGGAACGAACGTCGAAGCCCAACGCATCAGAATCGACAAGAGGGTGGGAACGGGCGAATTCGCCCGAATAGTCGAGGTAGCGAACCGCATGCTGGCTTTCATACACCTTGCCAACAACGCTGTCCCCCACCTTGCAGGCCTGGTCGGAAAGATCGCGATCGGCAAGCCAGAAGAGGGGCCTCATTGTCGTTTCGTCCGATTGATCAACGCACCAAATGACAATCGACTCGACGTTCGTGGCTTCCCGAATGAGGCGCATTGCCCCATGCAAGGCCTCTTCGAGCGTAGACGACTTCGATATCTGCGACTGAATCGACGAAATAAGCTTGTATTGCCGAATAACCGCCTGGTCCATGGGCTGCCCTCCGTATCCCTGCGCCCTTATTGTACCGAAAAGGACTTACGGAAATGAGCCCCAACAGGCGAAAGGCCGCGTCACTTCAGGCGCTTGGAGGAAAAATCAGGCTATACGGAGCTATGCGGACTCGGCGACGTTACTCCGCTTGATGACGATGAGCGCCGATACAAGCGACAGGATGAAGAAACTCACCAACGCAAGCATTGCGTTTTGCACGCCTAGCGAATCGGCCATGAACCCCATCAGAGCTGTAAACGCCACGCCGCCAATGCCCGTAGCTGCGGTGATGATACCCGTTGCAGTAGCCGTTTGCTTCCCGGCGAACGGGAGCATGACGGTAAGCACGCAAGGATAAATCGCGCCACTTGCAAACCCCAGGGGAACGCACATAAATATGACCATCGCCGGATTGGTGCTCGCCGAGAGCAGCAGCATCGCGCATGGGATGGTGATGATGGCGGCGATGAGAATCTTCTTCGCGTGCTTATCGAATCGCCCAACCAGAAAGCGCGATGGAATCATGACCGCCCAGAAGATCGACAGGGCAATCTTCCCGTTTGACGACTGCAATACATCGGTGAACAGCGTGTCGACGAAATAGGTGAAACCGTTTTCGAAGCCGACGTAAATGCACATGATGACGCTCAGCAAGAGGATTGCCGATAGTACGAAGCGCCCCGCAAAGCCCCTGCTTTCAACCTGCGCGGGTCTTGCCTCGCGCGGCTCCCCACCGCAACGAACAATTCCCATCAACACGCACACACTGCCAATGGCAAGAATGCCGAACAGCGTACGCCAATCGAGACCCTGCTGAAGATAGAAATCGACCACCAAGGGGGCAAGCAAGGCCCCAAGGGCGTACATCATCGTGATATACGCCACCTTTCTTCCGCCGCTCACAGGATACGCATCCGCGACGGCAGCGATGGAGATGAATTGCAAGGCACTTGTCGTGAGCCCTAGGAAGAAGATGCTGAAGAGGAAGAATGCGTCAGACGCCGCAAAGACGGCAATAAGGGCGGCGGCAATCTGTATGCCCAGCATAATGGTGATGCTCGTAGACTTCCGTACGCTATCCGCCCACTTGCCCAGCAGAATGGGCGCGAGCATGGTGGCGAAGAGTTCCATGGCAGCAAAGAGCCCCATGGACGTAAGGGAAAGGTCGAACTCTTCTCCGATATGCCAGATGCTTGCCTGATAGCCGCCAGCCTCAAAGCCATTAATAAGCACAATGAGGAACAAGACAACCCAAAGGAAATCCCTCCTTGGCGCCTCGATAGCATCCATGGTCCGCTCCTTCTCATGGTTCGAGGGGAATGAAAGCGATTGCCTATCATTATTTCGAGTTCACATACGACGCACAATGACCGCGAGCAAGTCGTAACGATACTGCGACAAGCTCCGTGAACAAGGGACGGAAGCTTGTTCACGCAAGATGGAACGTATGGTTGATGGAGTATAGGGGTACCTTTCGCAAAATGAGCCCCAAAATGACAATTTTCCGAGATATAGAGACATTCATCGTTTGCTCGAGACATCTTTTGCAGGGAAAACGACGCCAAAGCAGCTGACGGGAGCAATACCCGGAAAGCGCGATTGCCATTGACCTGGTGTTTTAAAATTCGTCAGCTCGCGTTATGTCTCTATATCTCTAAATTTTGTCACGCGAGGGGCAATTTGGCGAAAAGGAGGGTTCAAGGAGGCCCTTGGCCTCTATTGAGTGGTTGGTTGAGCATAGGGGGATGCGGCAGCCGCGGCGCTTCGCTTGCGTCTGCGTACGTCGCGCTTCGCGCTCCTTTGCGAAACGTCCGCTGGACGTTTCGCCCCTCTCGGGGTTCGATCCCCCTATGCACTGTGCAGAATAATGAAAAGAGGCATATATCGAAAATGCGGCGTTCACTCACGAGAAGAGCTGATCCGCCAATTCGAGGAAGTGGACACCCAAGACTCTCGGGATTAACCCCTCAGGGTCATGCGTGAACGAGGGGCGAAGCCTTGTTCACGCAAGGCAAATGCGTAGCATATATCTTCCGCTACACGAGCTCTTTGATTACCTTTGCAGGAACGCCACCCACAACCGTGCGTGCGGGGACGTCTTTCGTCACAACCGCACCAGCAGCAACCACGGCACCTTCGCCAATAGTTACGCCCGGAAGCACCGTAACATTCGCGCCCAGCCATGCATCTGCTTCGATATGCACAGGCGCGGGCAGCAAATTCGCGCGGAGAGCGGGGTCCATGTTGTGATTGAGCGTAGCAATTACGCAGTTATGCCCAATGAGCGCGCGATTTCCTATGTAAATGCCACCCTGATCCTGAAAGCGACAGCCTGCATTGATGAATACGCCCTCGCCTACGTGCGTATTAAGCCCGCAGTCGGTTGTAAAGGGCGGGAACAACCCCACGCTCTCGGGCAGGTCACATATCCACAGTTCCTCGAGCCGTTCGCACACGCGGGACAAACTGTCGAATTGCGCATTCATGCGCGATGTAATGCGCATTGCTCGTTCAGACGCAGCCGTCATGAGACGATGCGCTTCGCTTCCTACCTCGACTTCCTCACCCGAATTCATGCACTCCAGAAAGTAAGAAATCTGATCGGACGTCAATTCGCTGCCGTCTTCATAGAAACACTCAGCCATGTCACACTCTTTTCCTCGGACCGCCCCAATGCGTTCAACGCCACAGGAGCCAGCCGTTTAGCTACCCCCATCCAATCTACGCTCATTTTGCAACCTGAACCCAAGGTGAGGTCAAGACGCATCCGCAAGGAGGAATCTGGGACTGAAGACTAAAAAACGTCATCATCGATGATGCACCCTTCATCGTTGGTATGGAATTCGACAAGGAGCACGGATGCGTCCGAAGATTCACACCCAAAGGACCCCTTGAGTGGTTGGTGGAGCATAGGGGGGATCGCGACTTTTGCAAAAGAAAAGGGCTGCCATAGACAGCCCATCTCAAATTGACTCTTTTGTAAATCTGGGTTTTCCCTAATACCCCTCCCTCTCACTTTCCGGAAGAATTTCGGGCAATCTTATCAAGCGTCTTATTCGTTTTATGGCGTTGATACGTTGATGCAACGGCTGCAATATTAGCATCTCGCCGCGCTTTTTCTGCAATCTCATTTTGCTCAGCAAGCAAGTAATTCTGCTCGTCCGCAAGCTTGATTTTCTCGTTTTCAAGTTTAATCTTCTCAGCATCAAGTTCACGCTGCAAATGCTTTTCATACGCTGCTATCGCTTGCTGAACGTTATAGCTCGACGTAGATACCGTCTGGTAAATATACCGAAGCGAATCGATGCTTCTGAATTGTTGAGGTACAAGTTGAGATTCAACATACATCTTATCTAGATCAGCTTTATCTGAGTCGATCTCCGAACGCTTAACGCGAATCTTTTCATCTTGCTCTGCCGTCCACTCTTCTAGAGCAGCCTTGTAAGCGGGCAACGTTTTATTGTCGTATACCTCTTTTTCGGCAAAATACCGTTGATCAAGCGCAGACTGTTGCGCATCAAATTCAGCGTCGAGTTTTGCGCGTTCAGCTTTCCATTCTGGGCTAGCCTCGATTGCGGCGATGTTCGCTTTCCGTTTCGGCCTGAGAATGGCAAAGTAATATACCGGAATCCAAATCAGAGCAAGAATTTCAAAAAGAGACCACCAACCGCCTAAGAAACGAAAGAACACGTCAACAATTCCAAAAACAATAGAAAACACCAAGGGGCCAAAGGCAAGGAAAACATTCCATTTTTCAGTTGATTTCGTAGCGGGGTAAGTTCGCTGAACTTGCTCGTGTTTTGGTTCGGCGGGAGCCTCTCTAAATCGAGCGCTTTTTAGAGTACGAAGCTCATTACCTTCTCGCTTTAGCTTTTCTTCAAGTTTGAGAATTTTGCCGATGTACTCGACTTCCTGAGAGTGGTCCATGGATTGCCTCCATTCCATGCATCGCAAAACATTTTCGGGGAGGCTCATAGACAGAGAGCACCCGACTTGATGGTGTCGAGTCATCAATCGCTGGAAAACCAAGCGCTAATGCCGGGTGCTCTCACACCCAACGCCTGGGAAACCAGCGAAATATAATGACTCGACATGGGAATTATCTCATATTTTGCAAGAAGCAAAACCCCAGAATGATAACGACAAATCGAATTTAGGACAGAACTCTGATTTCGAATTTACTTACGTCATATAGCATCCACGCCAACTCATAACGCTCCTGAGGCAAGAAACAAAACGGTTTATTCTCGTTGAGCGCCCTACGCTCCAAACCAGCATCAGGGACAAGAAGGGCCGCAACCTACGACACCCAGCCCGACGGGGAATCCCCTTCAGGGGCACTGTGAAAGCATAAAAATGCGCTTAGCTTGGGTTCGCCAGAACCCAAGCAGCGCAAGTAAAAGCATGAGCCAACGCAGCGCACGAGCGTAGGCTTAGGCCCGTGCGGGGCCTAAGCCACGCGAGCAGCGAGGTGGTGCCCTGAAGGGGATTCCCCGTCGGGCGCGGGATGGAATAAAAAAGGTCCATTTCTGGACCTAATAAATTTGGTGGAGCATAGGGGGATCGAACCCCTGACCTCAGGCTTGCAAAGCCCGCGCTCTCCCAGCTGAGCTAATGCCCCAAATATGTAAGTCGTTTTCGCTGCTAGATATTAATAAACGCTCCACCGGCAAACTCGGCTCACGGTGGAGCGTTTATCGACAAAATGGTGGGCCCGAATGGATTTGAACCAGCGACCTCACGCTTATCAGGCGTGCGCTCTAACCAACTGAGCTACGGGCCCGCGAAAACGCGCTTGATTAGAATACCCTCCCCACCCCTTTTGTGCAAGACAAATCTGATAGTATGGAGAAAGTTCACAATTGATTATAACATGCCGGGATTATGAGGGGGTAAACCGTAATGATTCAGATGTCTGTACAGACTTTAGTGGTTACGAACGCTCCAAATCCTTCGATTTTGGTCCTCTGCCCCACTGAAGATTTCGAGAAGCATCGCGACTGTCGCATCGTCCCCATTTGGTTGGGCGTAGTGGAAGCATCGCAGCTTGGCATGTCTCTGGAGAATGCACATTTCGCACGCCCCATGACGCATGATCTCATGATGAACGCACTCACAAGCTTGGATGCAACCATTTTGCGGGTAGAGATCGTAGCACAGAAGGAGCAGACCTTCTACGCCCACCTTATCCTGCATCAGGGGGATCGCGCCATCGAGCTCGATGCACGCCCCAGCGATGCCATCTCGCTCGCGGTGCGCCAAGGCGCGCCCATTTTCATGGATGAGGACGTCCTCCAGAAGACCTCATTCCCCTTCCTATTCCACAGCGACAAAGACGACCAAGAGGAAATCAAGGAATTCCACTCGTTCGTGAAGAACCTTCACCCCGACGATTTCCTCGAATAGCAAGCAAGCGCATAATCAAACAATCCAACAGCGCATAGAAAAGGAGCCGGCACGAAGCCGGCTCCTTAATGTTTCATGTGAAACACCGGGGTTAGAGGCTATTCCTCAGCGCCTTCCTCGGTAACGGGCTCGGCGGATTCCTGGCCTTCGATAGCTTCTTGGCTTGCGCCTTCGCCTTCCTCTTCCCCACCAGCGAGCTGCTGGTGACGTTCCTCGGAGTCATCCGCAATGCCCACGGCCGTTACCTTGTCCTTATCGGCAACGTCCATGACGCGCACGCCCTGCGTGTTGCGGCCAAGCTGCGAGATGCCCGCAACGGCGGTACGCACGAGAATGCCCTCTTCGGTGATGATGATAACCTCCTCTTCTTCATTCACGACCTTGGCAGCGGCAAGCTGGCCCTTCTTATCGGTCATGGCGATAGTGAACACGCCCTGGCCGCCGCGATGGTGGTTCGGGTACTCGCTCATGGGAGTACGCTTGCCATAGCCGCGCTCGGTGATGACGAACAGGTCGCTCTCGCCGCGCACAATAGACATGCTCAGCAAGCGGGCATCGTCGGCAAGCGTCATGCCGCGCACGCCCATAGTGTCGCGACCCATGGCGCGAACCTCGCCCTCATCCCAGCAGATGGCCTTGCCGGCGCTGGAAACCATTACGACGCTCTGGCCGGGAGCCACGCGCTTTACGTCGATGAGCTCGTCTTCTTCCTTCAGATTGATGGCAATTAGGCCGTCGCGGCGCGTACGGTCGTACAGGCTCATCGAGGTCTTCTTCACCATGCCCCGGGCGGTGGCGAACATCAGGTATTCCTCTTCGGGGAAGTCCTTCGTGGCAATAACGCTGGCCACGGTCTCGCCTGCCTGCCTATCAAGCTGCAGCAGGTTCACGATGGCCGTACCGCGGGCATGGCGGCCAGCCTCGGGGATCTCGTAGACCTTCAGGCGATACACCCTACCGCGCGAGCTGAAGAACAGCATGTACGCATGGGTGCTGGCCACAAACAGATGCTCGACGAAGTCGTCATCCTTCAAGTTCACACCCGACATGCCCTTGCCACCACGCTTCTGCTGACGATACGCGGCAAGCGGGATGCGCTTGATATAACCACCCTTGGTGAGCGTAACAACCATGTCCTCGTCGGCGATGAGGTCTTCCACATTGATGTCGGTAGAGGAAGAAGCCGTGATAACCGTCTTGCGCTCGGTGTTGTACTTCTTCTTGATTTCCAAAAGCTCGTCGCGAATGATTTCCTTCACCAGGTTGTCATCCTCGAGCACGCGCTTGTAGTAGGCGATCTTTTCTTCCAGTTCGTTCAACTCATCCTGGAGCTTTTCATATTCTAAGCCGGTCAGACGACGCAGGCGCATCTCCAGGATGGCGTTGGCCTGAATCTCGTCGAGGCCAAATTGCTCAATCAAGCGCTCGCGTGCTTCCTTGTCGGTCTTGGAAGAGCGAATGGTCTTGATGACCTCGTCGATGTGATCGAGAGCAATGAGCAAGCCGCGCACGATGTGGGCACGCTCTTCGGCCTTCTGCAGGTCGTAACGCGTACGACGGGTGATGACGTCCATCTGGTGCTCGATGTAGTAATGCAGCACTTCCTTCAGGGAAAGGGTATGCGGCACGTCGTCGACCAGGGCCAGCATGTTCACGCCAAACGTGGTCTGCAGCTGGGTGTGCTTGAACAGCTTGTTCAGCACTACCTGGGGAATGGCGTCCTTCTTCAGCTCGATGATGATGTCGATGCCATGGCGGTCGGCGCCGTCGTGGATGTGGGCGATTTCGGGCAGTTTCTTGTCGCGTACCAGGTCGCCCAGCTTCTCCGGCAGGCGCTGGCGGTTAACCTGATAGGGAATCTCGGTGATGACGATCTGCGTGCGCCCGTTCTTC
>JAILNP010000189.1:0-6111 GCA_024691475.1 Eggerthellaceae bacterium | reverse complement strand
TGCGACATCCTTATTATTCGAACCTGTCGCTGGTTACCACAAGCAGTCCTGAAGTCAATTGGGCGTATATCGAGGCAATGCACCTGGAGGAAGACCCCTCCGTCGTGCGCGCTTTGGGCGTAAGTCGTACCGACGAGTTCTTCGTTCCGGAATTCGTGCATGGAGCGCGTCATGCAATCGAGGAAAAAATCCCTCAAGTTCGAGGCAAGAAGATTCTCCTCTACGCGCCGACGTTCCGTGGTAGGGTTGCGTCTGCCAAGGCGCCAGACCAGCTTGATGTCGATTTGCTCCAGCGCGAATTCGGCGAAGATTGGGTGCTTTTGACGAAACATCATCCCTTCGTGAAAACGCCTCCCGCCGTTCCGGAGGAGTGTCAGGACTTCGCCTTTGACGTGAGTGGCCATTTTGCGGTGGATACGCTCATGTGCGCTGCCGATGCGGTTATTTCCGATTACTCCTCGCTCATTTTCGAGTACTCGCTTTTCGAGCGCCCCATGGCCTTCTTTGCGTATGACAAGGAAGAATACGATGATTGGCGCGGGTTCTACTACGACTATAGCGAATTGACTCCCGGGCCCGTTTGCGTCACCACCGACGAACTTGTTGCATGGTTGCACGCTGTTGAGCTTGGTTTCGATGCGTCCGAGGTGCGGGCGTTCCGTCAGAAGTACATGTCGGCTTGCAATGGCAGATCCACCGATGCGATTATGCGCGCGGTGTTTGGCAAGTCGCTCGACGACCATCGTCTGCCACGGGCGTACGATTCGCTGCGCTCCCGCGCAAATGGGCCTTTGGTGTCCATTGTCATCCCGGCTCATAACGCTCTTCCCGAGCTGAGGGATTGCCTAAACTCCATTGTGACGCAGTCGTTCGACCTTTCCTTGGCTGAAGTCGTTGTTGTCGACGATGGCTCCACTGATGGCACGTGGGAGTTGTTGCGGGAATACGACGAGAAGTTTCCGGGACTCTTCAAGCTTCGTCGTCTTCCCGAGGCGTCCGGTACGCCCGCAAGGCCTCGCAATGAGGGGCTTCGCCTTGCTCAAGGCGAATACGTGCTCTTCGTTGATGCTGATGACTGGCTGGGTCGAGAGGCTCTCGAGCGCATGATGGCGCATGCTGTCGAGTGGGGAAGCGATGTGCTGTACATCAAGATGCATGGCGAGGACGGGCGCCTGGTGCCTCAGTCGATGTTTGGGCAGAACCAGCCGTCGGTTGATGTGTATCGTTCCAAGGTGATGTGGTCTCTTGCCCCCTTGAAGCTTTTTAGGCGTTCTCTGGTGCATGATCTTTCGTTCCCCGAGACGTTTATGCCGGAGGATATCTCCTTCGTGCTGCGCGCGCTTTGCCGCGCACGCACGGTTTCGGTTGCGGCCGATTACGACTACTACCACGTAACCATGCGTAAGGAAGAGGGGCATCAGTCCGTTACGACGTGGGATCATTTCGAAAGCAATATGCATGCTTACGAGGATATCTTTGGCTTCGTTCGGGAAAGCGTTCCCGAAGGCGAGCGCGACTGGTCGCTCATGAGGCGCTTGTTCCGTCGTGATGTCTATCGTACGGTCTTCCACCTGGGGCTGCGTGACGCGAACGCGCAAACGGACGAACGTTTCCAGCGGTTGAGGGCTTTGTGCGAGGAGTTTTGGCGGCCCGATATGTACGAAACGTTGCCGTGGAATATCCGCATTACGCTCGAAGCTTTCTTTGACGGCAATTACGATGGCGTGCGTTCGATTGCCAAACTGGGTGACGATCTTATTCGGCATTGCGAGTTCACGGTTTCTGATGGGGTCCTCACGTGCTCGAACATTATCGATTGCCCTGGTCTCACGGTGAACTTGTCTCGATGCGCTGGCGCCAAGAAGGCGGTCAAAACGCTTCATGATTCCTTTGACTACTAGCGCAAGCAAGGAGTGGAGGTTTGTTCGCGCGCTGCTCGTGCGGAATGCGAAGCGGCGGCTTGGCCCTGAGGGCTGTTCAATCAGGAAGGCGACGATTCGATTGTGGCTTGCCGCGGTGAACGTGCGGTCGAGCGTCTGATGCGAAGGAGCGATGTTGTTGGCAAAGAAGTTGGAGAGCAGGCGGGTCGTATTGCGTTGGCTTGCCGTTGTCCTGTGGGCGATCTTCATCTTCTTCATGTCGAGCCGCGATGCCACGCAGCTTTCCGAGGGCATTTTCGAGCAGGTGAAACAGGCGCTCGCTGCAGTGCTGAATGCCCTGTTCGGCTACCACGAGGACCCCGTTTCGCCCTTCTGTCATTTTTGCGAGTACACGGTGCTGGGTGCTCTTCTGGCTAATGCCCTGCGGGCCCACATGCGAAGCCTGCGTACTGCCTGCCTTGCGGGCGTTGTCATTGCCAGTGCCTACGGCATCACCGACGAGATCCATCAGCTTGTCGTGCCCGGACGCTTTTGCGACCCCGCCGATTGGGTGGTCGATACCTGCGGAGCGGCATTGGGTGCTCTCGTTCTCTACCTCGTCGTTCGTTTTCGCCACGGAGCGTCATGCGACCGTGGCCGACAAGCCTCTGGAACCACAACCTAGTTTTGCGGCATCAGTTTCTTTGCGTACTGTTTGCAGTGCTCGATGAATTCGTATTCCAGGCTGTTCAGCGAATGGTCTTTCTTGTAGGAGATGCCGAAGCGCCAGGGCGTGCCGATGAACGGAATGGCCTTGACGGGGGCTTCCTGATTGGCGAACAAGCCGTCGAAGAGCGAAACGACGCATGGCGCAGTGAAGGACAGGTGCTTGGGGTTGCGCGCATAGGCGTATAGGATCGACATTTCCGCAAAGGTTTCTATTTCCGCAGGTTGCACGCCTGTTTCCTGGCAAAGACGGGAAAACTCCGGGTAGTTTTTGAACGAGGGCCCCACCAGTCCCACGCTGTAGCCGTTTAGGTCGTTTATGCAAATGGATTCGCGTTGGGCCAGGGGGTCCGAGGCGCTCACCCAGGCTAGGCGATCGCATGAGTACAATTCGGTCGTTTCGAAATCTGGGTCGTAGGGATATACGGTGAACGCCAGCATGCTCTCTCCGGCGTGGACACTTTCGTCGCAGTGCGCGTCGGGTTGCTCGTCGCAGTCGATCGCTACGTTGGGATGCGACTTCTTGAACGACGTGAAGAGCTCGGTTCCAATGGTTCCCCGCACGCCAATTGCCGCGCATAGCGACAGGTGGTTGTTCTTGGCATCCTCGATCTCGCGAAACCTCATTTTCAGGCGTCTACCTGCTGCTTCGCAATCGCAGGCGAATTCGTAGAACGCATCCCCGTACGGAGTGGGGTGGCATAGGTCGCCTTTTATGTTTTCGAATAGCGTAACGCCCAGCTCGCGCTCTAGGGCGTCGATCGACTTTAGCAGCCCTTGTCTCGACAGCGGAATGGCTTGCGCTGCCGCTCGAATGTTCGGACGTTCGTATAACGCTTTGAAATAGCGCACGTGGTTGTCGTTCATGGCGTCCCCCTCCAGGCACCTCGAACTAGTTGTCTCGCTTGCGAGACCAATGGTTATGCAGTTCGTAACCAAAATAGCAAGTGTCGAAAATATTGTATAGACACGAAGTGAGCAAGGGATCTCACGAGGGACAAGGCAGTTCGCCCACATGAGGGATTATCGAACTGCCTGGTAGAGAGAGGAATGTAATGGAGGAAAAGATGAGGGGCATCACGCGCCGCAGCTTCGTTTCGGGTGCGGCAGCAATTGCTTCGTTGGCGGCGGCTGCCGGTATGGCAGGTTGCAGCCAGCCGAAATCGACGGAAGCGAACAAGGCAAGTGGCCCCACGGCTCAGGCCTCCGCAACGACGAGCGATGCGTGGGCTATCGAGGAGCTGGGCGAGCCGAGCGAAACCCTGGATTGCGACCTGTGCGTCGTTGGCGGCGGCGGCACTGGCTTGGCTGCTGGCATTCAGGCCATGCAGTTGGGCATCAATGTAATCATGCTCGAGAAGAAGTCCGTGACCGGCGGCTCGTTCATCGGTTCCGAGGGCCTGTTTGCCGTGGGCTCCCACTGGCAGAAGGAAAGCGGCATTAACTATTCCGAGGACCAGCTGATCGAGGACTGCCTGGACTACCATCACTGGATTGCCAATCCTGCGCTGTACAAGAACTTCTTCCAGCATACCGCTGGCACGGTGGAATGGCTGGAAAGCTTGGGCGTGGAATTCGATCACGTTCAGTCGCTGGGCGATTCGCCGAACGCGTGGCACGTGTACAAGGGCATTGGCTCTGAAGGCACGGGCACCACGTTTATGCGCTCCTTTGGCGAGGCGGCCAAGCAGATTAACCTGCCGATGGAAATGAGCTGCTCTGGCAAGAAGATCATCATGGACAACGGCAAAGTTGCCGGTGTTTTGGCGAAGCGCGAAAACGGCAAGGTTGTGCAGATCAACTGCAAGGCTGTAATCGTCGGCACGGGTGGCTGGGCCAATAGCCCCGAACTGATCCGCGAGCTGAACGGCTCCGACCCCGCACGCGTGACCGCATCTGGCATGAATGGCCGCGATGGCGACGGTCTGAAGATGGTCAAGGATGCTGGTGGCGCACTGGCGCTGGGCTCGGGCACGATGGCTACCTATGGCCCTATCCTTCCGGAAACCACGTATGGCACCAACTTGCAGGCCGCCACTTCGCTTGAGCCGCACCTGTGGGTCAACCAGGACGGCGAGCGCTTCGTTCGCGAAGACATGTTCCTGAAGAACTTCGCGTACGCTGGCAACGCAGTGCACAACCAGAAGCGCGCGTTCACGGTGTGCAACAAGGAAATCATCGACCAGTACATCAACAAGGGCGGCGACGTAGGCGTTGGCGTGTACGTTGTTGCTGGTGAGCCGATGGCCGACCTGGCGGAGACGTTCCCCGCGCTGCTGGAGTCCAAGAACGAATACGTTTTCCAGGCTGACTCGATCAAGGAACTGGCGAATGCCATGGGAATCGATGCTGACGCCCTTTCCGCAACGGTTGATTCGTACAATGCTATGTGCGCAGCTGGCCAGGATACGGAATTCTTCAAGCCGGCCGAATACATGCGCCCGATCACGAGCGGCCCTTACTACGCGTTCGAGGTGTTTAACGGCTACTTCTGCACCGTGGGTGGCGTGAGCGTTACCCCGAACACCGAGGTCATGGATTCCGATCGCAACATCATTCCCGGC
The DNA here is from genome assembly GCA_024691475.1 of Eggerthellaceae bacterium. Lineage (GTDB taxonomy): Bacteria > Actinomycetota > Coriobacteriia > Coriobacteriales > Eggerthellaceae > Denitrobacterium. The sequence goes on along the minus strand of JAILNP010000189.1, from coordinate 962 downwards.
CTGTTCGCAGGTGGCTGCGACGCGGGTGGCCTGTACGGCGACACCTACGACGTAGCGTACTGCCCCGGTTCGTGCGCTTCCTGGGCCATTAACTCCGGGCGCCTGGCAGCCAAGCAGGCTGCACGCTACCTGGGCATGTCCGTGGACGATTCCAAGTAATTACGCGTTTTCATATTTCCCTCCCTCCCTGATATGCCGTCACGATTCTGAAGCCGTGGCGGCATATTATTTAGCGTACGGCCTGGTTTTTAGCAGCTGGGTCGTGCGTTTTGTCGTGGTCGTGCTTTGGGGGTATCATCGATCTTGGACCTTCGATGAGGGAAAGCGTCCAGTCTATTTCGTGTTCGCCGAAAGGAGCACATATGGATCCAAAGGTGTACGAACTAATCAACGACCAAATTAACAAGGAGCTTTACTCCGGGTATCTGTACCTTACCTTCGCAGATTTCTACGAAGCGGAAGGCCTAAAGGGCTTTGCCAACTGGTACATGATTCAGGCGCAGGAAGAGCGTGACCACGCCATGATCTTCCGCAGGTATCTGCTGGACAATGATTGCCCGGTGAAGATGAAGGCTATCGACGAACCTGACAAAACCTTTGAAGCGGGCGACCACATGGGTCCGCTGGAGGCTGCACTGGTGCACGAGAAGTACGTGACGAGCCTGATCAATGACATTTATGCTGCAGCCTATGACGCTCATGACTTCCGTACCATGAACTTCTTGAACTGGTTTGTGGACGAGCAGTTGGAAGAAGAGGCCAATGCGAGCGAAATGATTTCGAACATGCAGCTGTTCGGAAGCGACCCGAAGGGTCTGTACGATCTTGATCGCGAGTATTTGGCGCGTGTCTACAATGTGCCTTCGCCCTTGGCCGCCGAATAGTTGACGACCTAAGCAAAGGGCTGACGGGGTCCCCGTTGGCCCTTTGCTTCGCGAGATAGCGGTGCTCGTGAACAGGGG
>JAILNP010000137.1:0-22035 GCA_024691475.1 Eggerthellaceae bacterium | reverse complement strand
CCCCAAGCCTGCGCCGAGCCGTCCGTACGCCCAGCCTACGCCGGCCGTTCCCGCGGCGGCGTCTCCCGCGCAGGCCGGTGGCGACCTGGCCAGCGTCGTGTCGAACCCGGCGGCGCTCCAGCGCATGTGGCGTTCGGTCGTGGCGGCGGTCAAGAAGGAAAAGCCTGCGTATGGCGTGTTCCTCATCGCGGTGAAGGTTGTTCCCGAGCCCGGCAATACGGGCGTGCGCATTGAATTTGCGCCGGGCAACGAATTTGCGTTCTCGCGTGCTCAGAAGCCCGAGTTCCAGGATATGCTCAAGCGCATCTTCGTCCAGGTAGCTGGCGTGGATGTCCCCTTTACGTGCGTTCAGGCCGCTGCTGCGGCTCCGGCTCCCGCGCCCGCTGCTCAGCCTGCTCGTCCTGCGGCTGCCCCCGTCGTTCCTCCGCGTCCGGCTCCGGCTCCCGCGCCTGTTGCGGCTCCCGTGCCCCCGGTGGACGACGTTCCGCTCGACGCATACGAAGGCGTCGTGCCAGCTGAAGCGCCTGCGTATGACGCCCCTGCTGCCGCCCCTATGCCAGCGGCGGCTCCCATGCCCGCCACGGCGGATGGCGCCGCGCCCGAAACGGCCGACGATTTCAGTAAAATGCTTTCGGAGACGATGGGCTCGTCCATCGTGTTCGAGCAGATAGACGAATAGACAACGCCCTCGTGGCGAAGCGAAAAGGAGACCATTCATGGACATGAAGAAGATGATGCGCCAGGCCCAGAAGATGCAGGCGCAGCTGGCCCAGGCCCAGGAAGAGATCAAGGACATGGAGCACGAAGCCACCGCTGGCGGCGGCATGGTGAAGGTTGTGGTCACGGGCGAAATGATGGTCAAGTCCATCTCCATCGACCCCGAGGCCGTCGATCCCGAGGACGTGGAAATGCTGCAGGACATGGTTCTGGCTGCCACGAACGAGGCTCTGCGCGGCATGGCCGAAATCAGCTCCGCCCGTCTGAACAGCGTTACCGGCGGCATGAACATCCCCGGCTTCTAGGCTGCAATAGGCTCAGACATGCAATCCGCTCCTTCCATACAGACGCTGCTCGACGAGTTTTCCCGGCTGCCCGGCATTGGTCCGAAGTCGGCCCAGCGCATTGTCTACTGGCTTCTGAATTCCGATCGCGCCACCTCCGAGCGCTTGGCGGAAGCCATCATGAACGTGAAGGATTCGGTGCATTTCTGCAAGACGTGCTTCAACTACGCGGAGGGCGATTACTGTCAGATATGCGAATCGCCCGACCGTGACCGGGGCATTATCTGCGTGGTTTCCGAACCGCGCGATATTCCTCCTATTGAACGAACGCACGAGTTTTCCGGCTTGTATCACGTGCTCGGCGGGGCGCTTTCCCCACTTGAGGGCATTGGCCCCGACGACCTGCATATTGGCGAGCTCATGGCGCGCCTGTCCAGCAGCGAGGTGCACGAGGTGATCCTGGCCACCAACCCCAATGTGGAAGGCGAAACCACCGCCAGCTACCTTGCGCGTCTCATTCGCCCGTTGGGCATTACCGTGACGCGCCTGGCCAGCGGCTTGCCCGTTGGTGGCGACTTGGAATTCGCCGACGAGGTAACGCTTGGCCGCGCCATCGAAACAAGGCGTACACTGTAGGCTACATGCCCTCGCGCCGTGCGTTGCCCCGTATGCAGGTGCATGCAAGAGCAAATGAACGGGCGCGTCATGCGCCGCGTTTCGGCGGAAAGGAACAGGAGCGCAATGGCCGTGGCGAGCAATCCCGAATTCACGTTTACCGAAGATGAGCGCGCCTATGTGCGCGAGGGGCTTGCCGCTCGAGAAGCCCTGCTTTCCCCATACGCCACGCGCGATAGCCAGGCCATATTCGAACGCCCCGATTGGCAAGACGAAGACACCGACTTGGTGCGCCCCGCCTTCGTTCGCGACGTGGATCGCGTGCTGAACAACGCTTTCTACAACCGGTGCATGGACAAGACGCAGGTCTTTCCGTTCTATCGTAACGACGACCTCACCAGGCGCTCGTTTCACCTGCAGCTGGTTTCCCAGATATCACGCAAGATCGGCGCCGCCCTGCGCCTGAACATCGCGCTCATCGAGGCCATCGCCCTGGGACACGACATGGGGCATACTCCGTTTGGCCATGAGGGGGAATACGCGCTTTCCGATGCGTATCACCGTCATACGTCTGCGTCGGGTAAGCCCGGGCGTTATTTCAACCATAATGTGCATAGCGTGCGTTTGCTGCGCACGGTGGCGTACCGCAATCTTTCCCTGCAGGCGCTCAATGGCATGCTCTGTCATTGCGGCGAAAAGGCCTTTGCGGAATACCATCCTGCGCCGTGCGATACGTTTGCGCAGTTGGATGACATGATGGAGACGTGCTATACGCAGAAGGGCGCGAGCCAGCTTTTGCGGCCCTCCACGCTGGAGGGGTGCGTGGTTCGCATTTGCGACATCCTGGCCTATTTGGGCAAGGACAGGCAAGACGCCCTTACCGTGCGCGTGCTTACGCCCGAGGAATACCCGCTGAAAGGCAGCGTGCTGGGCTCCACGAATTCCGAGTTCATCCACAATGCTACGGCCAACATTATCAAGAACAGCATCGAGAAGCCCTATCTGGCTATGGACGAAGACGTGTTCCAGGCCATCATCGATGCGAAGGAGCTGAACAGCCGTCAGATCTACCTTTCGCAGGAAGCGCATGAAAAGCTTACGGGCATCGTGCATCCCATGATGGACCGTCTGTACGACCGCTTCCTGGAAGACGTGAAGGCGGGCGACGAGAGCTCGTACATTTTCCGTCATCACATCAATGCGTGGATGATGCGCAGCAATCCGGTGTATGCGGACCAAGATCCGAATGACATCGTGGTCGATTACATTGCGAGCATGACCGACGAGTACTTCATCAGCCTGTTTAATTACTTGTATCCCAAAGAGGCCGTAAGCGAGGAGGAACTGTACGTTCCGTACTTCCACGAGTAACGTATGCGCTGCATGTTGCGTACGACGCGCGCGAAGGCCGTTTTGGCGCTTGATTTCAGGGGTTTTGACAATGCATTTTCCCAGTTCATAAGGGTAGTGTTATTGCCTTTGCCGCTCACGGAATTTATATATTCACAATTTCTGCAAAGGCAGGTATAATACCACGTCGGGTTAAGCGTTCTACGCTGAAAGAGGGTTTTGCACTGGAGGGAGCAAGGCTCTTTTTCATTGTCTAGGAGGGTTTGCCACCAACCCAATAGGGTGGCGTTGCTCGCGGCTGGTTCGGGGAGGATCCAGCCGCGAGCTTTGTATTGCTTCGAATGGTTTTCGGTTTGTAAACGCATTGCATAAATGAGGGCTTTTCCCGTATGCATTTTCGCAAATGGGTCATCTGGGGTTCCTTTTATAAAAATGCATGTTTAGCCCCCCAAGAGGGCCGTCTTATGCATGTTCTCCGGCAAATATCCGATTGGCTGGATATCAAAAAACCACTTGACAAAATAGACGTTATACATTGTTTTGCATATGCCCTGGTCAAAAGGGTGGGGAATAAACCACTACACTCGGCTATAGTATCCCTAATCATAAAATCATCAAAAATCAAGTACCTTTTGCGGCATAAAAGATACCGCTTACCGACTTTCATACTCAATAAACCGTTCACAATTGCGTAACGGTATACGGCGTGTAGAGTATGTGGAGACGCGTACGTAGGAGGTGAGAGACCTGCGGACACGTTTCGTAATCTTCAACGCATCGCCCCTTGGGGCGAGAAGAAAAGGAGGGCGTTCATGACCGGAGTAAACGTCAAGAGCGAGATCGGACCTCTTAAGAAGGTCATTCTCCATCGTCCGGGCAAGGAGCTTCTCAACCTTACCCCCGACACGCTCGAGCGTCTGCTGTTCGACGACATTCCGTTCTTGGAAATCGCTCAGCAGGAGCACGATGCCTTCGCGCAGGCTCTGCGCGACAATGGCGTCGAGGTCGTCTATCTGGAAGACCTCATGGCCGATGTTATCCGCGACAACGCGGCTCTGCGCAGCCAGTTCATCGAAGAGTGGCTGGAAGAGGCCGACATTCACACTCCGAAGTGGCACAAGCTGCTCCACGAGTACCTGGATGCCAACTACGCCGATCCGAAGGCCCTGGTCGAAAAGACCATGGAGGGCATTCATCTGGACGAGCTGGAAGTCGACCGCTCGAACAGCCTGATCGACCAGGTCTCCAGCCCCACCAAGATGGTGTGCGATCCCATGCCCAACCTGTACTTCACCCGCGACCCGTTCGCGATGGTGGGCAATGGCGTTACCATCCACCGCATGTACTCCGTCACGCGTAACCGCGAGACCATGTACGGCAAGTACATCTTCGACAACCATCCCGACTTCAAGGGCACGCCGCAGTACTACAGCCGCGACAACGCCTTCCACATCGAGGGTGGCGACATCCTGAACATCAACGACCACGTGCTCGCCATCGGCATCAGCCAGCGCACCGAGCCCGACGCCATCGACACGCTGGCGCAGGGCATCTTCCACGACGAGCGCTCCAGCATCGACACCATCCTGGCGTTCGATATCCCGAACAGCCGCGCGTTCATGCATCTGGACACGGTGTTCACCCAGATCGACCACGACAAGTTCACCATCCACCCGGGCATCCTGGGCCCGCTCACGGTTTTCGAGCTCACCAAGGGCGCGGAAGGCGAAGTGAAGGTAAAGCGCCTCGACTCCGACCTCGAGAGCATCCTCACGAAGTACGTGGGCCAGCCCGTCCAGCTGCTGCAGTGCGGCGCCGGCGATCGCATCGCCGCCGAGCGCGAGCAGTGGAACGACGGCAGCAACACGCTGTGCATCGAGCCCGGCAAAATCTGCGTCTACCAGCGCAACAACGTTACGAACGACTTCCTGTACAAGAACGGTCTTGAACTGGTCGTCATCCCCAGCTGCGAGCTGTCTCGCGGTCGTGGTGGCCCGCGCTGCATGAGCATGCCGGCCTGGCGCGAAGACCTGTAGGGGTTAGGCTTCGCCGCCACACTTACCTTTGTTAGGACGCCCTCTCCGCGCGCGCAAGTGGAGGGGGCTCCTGAACCGCCAGGGCATTCTGCGTGACGCAACAGATTCTTTTGCGTGACGCAGGACCGTAAAACTGGCAGAACCCTGGCGGGTCTGCATATGTAAAGGAGGATTTCTCATGGGAGAAAAAATCAAGGGTGTAGGCCTCTTTGGCCTCATCGGACTCGTGGTGAGCTCCTGCATCGGTTCTGGCGTCTACGCCCTTACCGGTCAGCTCGCCGGCGCCGCTGCTCCGGGTAGCGCGCTCATCGGCTGGGTCTTTGCAGGCGCAGGCTTCCTGTTCCTGGCTCTGTCCCTGGCCAACCTGGGCGCCAAGAAGCCCGAAATCGACGGCCTCTATCAGTACGCCACGGAAGGCTTCGGTCCCTTCGCCGGCTTCATTTCCGGTTGGGGTTACTGGCTGTCCGCATGGCTGGGCAACATCGGCTTCGCCACGATGGTGGTGCAGGTTCTGGGAAGCCTCTTCCCGGGGACCTTCGATGCTACGCTCACCGATCCCGCTGGCATCCTGAGCATCGTGATCGTGTCCATCTTCCTGTGGGCCATCACGTTCCTGGTTATCAACGGCGTGGAGAGCGCTGCGTTCCTGAACGCCATCGTCATGGTGGTCAAGGTCGTGTCCATCCTGCTGTTCATCCTGTTCTGCCTCTTCGCTTTCAACGCTGGCGTGTTCACCGCCGACTTCTGGGGCGAGCTTGAGCGCAATGCGGCCGTTATGGCCCTGAGCGAGGGCGAAGTTGAGCTGGGCGGCATTAGCAACCAGATCATCAACTGCATCATCGCTATGATGTGGGTATTCATCGGCATCGAGGGCGCTACGGTTATGTCCAAGCGTGCCGAGCGCAAGTCCGACGTGGGCAAGGCCACCATCATCGGCCTCATCGTCCTGCTGGTGCTCTACATTGGCGCTTCCGTGCTTCCCTATGGCGTTATGCCCTATGAGGAGCTCATCGCTGCCGAAAGCCCCGCAACCATCACCGTGTTCGAGTACCTGGCTCCCGGCTGGGGCGGTACGTTCATCTCCATCGCAATCATCATCAGCGTTCTGGGTTCTTGGCTGTCCTTCACCATGCTCCCCGCTGAGACCTCTTCGGGCATGAGCGACGACCACCTGCTGCCGGCTTCCTGGAACAAGGTGAACAAGAAGAACGCTCCTCAGATGGCCCTTCTCATCGTTGGCCTCTGCACGCAGGTCTTCCTGATCGTTGCCTTCGCTGCTGCCGACGCTTACACGTTCGCCATTAGCATGTGCACCGTTACCATCATGATCTCCTGGGCTCTGGCTGCTGCCTACCAGGTGAAGCTGGGCAAGGAAACGGGCGACACCAAGAACATGATCTTCGGTTTCATCGCCGTTGCGTTCCAGATCCTCTGCATGGTTCTCGCCGGTTGGCAGTTCCTGCTGCTGGCCTGCCTGGGCTACATCCCCGGCTTCTTCTTCTACGCCAAGGCGCGTAAGGAAGCTGGTAAGGAATTCACTCAGGGCGAGAAGATCGGCGCTGTTATCATCAGCATCGTGGGTGTTATCAGCATCCCGCTTACGGCCATTGGCTTCATTCCCGTGTTCTAATTAGAACTTTCATAGGGGGTTGGGAAAAGGGAAGGCGACTTGCGCGGGTTGCCTTCCCTTCCGCTATATAAGGAGGACGTATGCACATTAAGACAATCGGTGTCGAAGAGTACCTGAATATTTGGGAGCACGATGCCACGTGGGATATTGCCCAGTCCACTATCGCAAGCCTTACGATGGCGGAAATCCTCGAGCTCGATGGCAAGCAGGGCGAAACGTTCTACGAGCAGCTGAACCGCGAGAAGATGAATTATGGCTGGATCGAAGGGTCGGCCGACTTCAAGCAGGAAGTCGCAAAGCTCTATCGCAATGTGGACCCCGATAACGTCCTTCAGATGAATGGCGGTACGGGCGCTAACCTGAACGCGATTATGGCCCTGGTCGAGCCTGGTGATCATGTGGTTGCCGAATATCCCACCTATCAGCCTCTGTACGATTTGCCCGCGGCGCTCGGCGCCGAAGTGGAGTATTGGCAGATTCACGAAGAGGATGGCTGGCAACCGCGCCTCGACGAACTGAAGAAGCTCGTGCGCCCTGACACGAAGCTCATCTGCGTGAACAATGCGAGTAATCCCCTTGGCACCCTCATCACCACCGATGTGATGGAGGAAATCGTCGAAATCGCTCGCAGCGTTGGAGCGTGGGTGCTGTGCGACGAGGTGTTCTTCCCGCTGGAGGATGCCGATACGTGCACGAGCATCGTCGACCTGTACGACAAGGGCGTATGCACCAATAGTGTGAGCAAGGACTATAGCGTTCCGGCAGCGCGTTGCGGCTGGACGGTGAGCAACAAGGAACTTGCCGATAGGATGCGCGTGCTACGCGACTACACGATGATCTGCAGTGGCGTGTTCAACGACGCGCTTGCCACCTACGTATTGCGCAATCGCGAGGCTATCGTGGAGCGCAACCTTTCCATTATTCGGAAGAATCGCGCCATTACGCAGGAGTGGATCGATTCCGAACCGCGCGTGAGCTGGGTACCGCCGAAGGGCGTGTCCGTAAGCTACATCAGGCTCGATATTCCCGAGGACGATGAGAAGTTCTGTCTCGATTTGCTGCGCGACGAAGGCGTTCTTCTGGTCCCGGGCAGCAGGTTCGACCTGCCGCGCGGCGCCCGCTTGGGCTATTGCGCTCCCGAGGCTACGCTGCGCGAGGGCCTGAAGCGCCTGAGCGGCTACTTGCGCAAGTTCGACTAGCCGTCGCCAAGACGCGCACCTGCACAATCGATTTTCGGCCGTCCCGCTGCGCGGGACGGCTTTTATTTCCCCTAAGAGCTCCTTCTCTTTTGTGGCGTTTGCTCAAGGGTTTCGCGTCATGCGGGGATTTCGTTTTCGATAGCGCGAATATAATGGGCGAAAAGAAAGGAGCGCGGATGGTTTCGGAAGAATTCGAACGTGAGCTCGATGCGTATCTCGATGAGCATTGGGATGACATGGTGGAAGACCTTGCGTCGCTCGTACGCGTACGTAGCGTGGAAGATATGGAACAGGCGGCTAGCGGCGCACCGTATGGTCCTGGGCCTGCCCAGGGGTTGGAAGCGGCGCTTGCCCTCACCGAACGATTGGGTTTTCGCTCGCAGAATCTGGAAGGGTACATTGGCACGGCCGATATTCCGGGCGAAAGCGACCGTCAGATTGGCGTGATTTGCCATTCCGACGTGGTGCCCGAGGGCGACGGCTGGCATTACCCTCCGTTCGGCGTAACGCGCAAGGACGGCTATCTCATTGGTCGCGGCACGGTAGACGACAAGGGGCCTTTGGTGGTTGCGCTGCATGCGGCGAAGTTCCTGCGCGAGCGTGGCACTGCATTCCCGTATACTCTGCGCTTCCTGGTGGGCGCGAATGAGGAAACCGGCATGCGCGACCTTGAGTACTACCTTGCCCGCTACCAGGAACCCATGGTGACCATTTCCCCCGACGAGGACTTTCCGCTGTGCTTTGGCGAGAAGGGGCATGTGAGGGGCTATTTCGAAAGCGCGCCCATCGAGGATGGCGTCGTTCGCTCCCTGCAGGGCGGCCTTGCCTATAACGCCGTTGCTGGCGCGGCGACGGCCGTTCTGGATGCCGAGCCGTCGCTTTTCCAGGCCACGGAGCGCGTATCGGTTGAGCCCACGGAAGAAGGCGGAACGCGTTTGGTTGCACGCGGCGTGCAGGTGCATGCTGCGTTCCCCGAAGGTGGCGTGAATGCCATTCACGAGCTCGCGAAGGTCGTGCTTGCTTCGAATGCGTGCGCGGAAGCCGAGCGTTCGTGGTTCGAGTTCATGGATGCCCTGCTGGGCGTAACCGATGGTTCGGGCATTGGTCTTGCCTGCTCCGACGACATGTTCGGCGCGCTTACCTGCGTGGGCGGCATGGCCCGTATGGCCGAAGGCAAGCTTGGGCAAACCATCGACATACGTTGCCCTGCGGCTATCAGCGAGGACGAGGTCGTGGCTGCGCTCGAGCTCGCTGCCAAGCAGGCGGGCGCTACCTGGCATACCACGAAGATTTCGCCGCGCTTCTTCCAGGATCCGAATGGCACGTTCGTGCGTACGCTCGTTTCCGCATACCGCGATATCACGGGCGACATGCAAGAGCCCTACACGGTGGGCGGCCGTACGTATGCCAGCCACTTCACGCATGCCGTGGCGTTCGGTGCGGGCGTTCATGGCGCGCAGCATCCCAGCTGGGTCGGTCCCATGCATGGTGCCGACGAGGGTGCGTCGGAAGCGAATCTGAAGCAGGCCTTTAAAGTGTATGCGCTGGCGATAGAGCGCCTTATGCAGGTCGATTGGGTTGCCGAATACCCCGACCTTGCTCGATAATCGTGCGAAACGCAACGAAAGGAACGAATATGACTCAGGAACCCTCTCTCGATGCTTGGCTTGCCGAAGCCAAGCAGGACCCGCAGGCCAGCCAGTGCGGTATGTACCTTTTCCATAACGGCGTGGTGCGTGCCACGCCCAAGGCGCAGGTGCGCGGTGGGGAAGAGGGCCTTCCCGCTGTGGAGCGCGTCGATTTCTCGTATAACGCCGAAGGCGTGCAGGAGGCCATTGCGAAGACGCTCGAGCGCGAGGGCATCTACTATGCCCGCGTGTGGCTGGCGGAAGGCTCCGTGCCCGTTGGCGGCTCGCTTATGTACGTGCTCATCGGTGGCGACATTCGCCCTCGCGTCATCGACGCTCTTACGTTCTTGGTGGGCACCATCAAGAACGAGCTCGTGGTGGAAGCGGAAGCATACGTGGAATAGCAATTGCGGGTGCTGTCGCCAGGGGTCCTGCGGGGTCTGGGCGGCGGCGCCTTCTTTGTTTGCGGGAGGTTGAGCATGCAGAAGGTAACCATCGTGGCCACGGGCAAGCTGAAGGAGCGTTTCTGGAAGGATGCCTGCGCGGAGTACCTGAAGCGCTTGGACGCATATGCTCAGGTGGAGGTGAAGGAGATTCCCGACAGCACGCGCGAGCGGGAAGAGCCCCTGCAGCTTTCCGCTTTGCAGGCGGCAAAGGGCGCTCACATTATCCTGCTCGACATCCGCGGGAAGGAGACGTCGAGCGAGGGCCTTGCCGGAAAGTTGGAGCAGCTTGCCGTTCAGGGCGACTCGCACGTGGTGTTCGTGATTGGCGGCAGCGATGGCGTGGGCTCGGCGGTGCGCCAGATGGCCAACGAGCGCATGAGCTTCGGCCCCATTACCATGCCGCATAACCTTGCGCGCGTGGTCCTGCTCGAGCAGATTTATCGTGCGTACAAGATCATTCGCCACGAGCCATACCATAAGTAGTGGTGGACGCGCAGGGGCGGCGGATTGCCCGCAACCGTGCGCCCCTACAGTTCTGTTCTTAACGAAAAGATGCTTGCAAGGTGCCTGTTTCGTCCGCACAATGAAGGTATGGAGCAACATCGCAGCAGACATTCAGCACGCCCCTCTCATGCGGCCCATGGTGCCGCTTCTTCTCATGATGCCCGGGGCTACAGCCGGTCCAACGCCGAATCGTATCGCCAGCGCGCCGCGCGCGCTCGTTTGGAAGAGCGCATGGCCAATGGCGCGCAGGAGCCCGAGGCGGAATCTCGCCGTTCGGCTCGCATGAGTCACGCGCAGGAATCGGCCCATTCCCATGCTCGTACGCGTGGTGCCCGTTCGCGCGATGCGGCCGAAACGCCGCGTACCGTAGACGCCCGGTATTCTCGTCGCGGGAACACGCGCTACGCCGACCAGGTGAATCCCAAGCATCGCAGGAATCGCATTATTAAGCGCGTGGCCATTGCCCTTGCCGCGCTTCTTACCTGTGTGGGCGCTGCCGCCGCGATATACATTGGCGTTATCAACGGTAATCTTTCCGCGGGGCTCGATAGCGGTCTGAATAACGTGCTCGTGCAGACCAACCTTACCAAGGAGCCCTTCTACATGGTGCTCCTGGGTACCGACGAATCCATTCAGCGCGAAACCGACAGCACGACGGACGGCACGTATCGAACGGATACCATCATCCTGGCGCGCATCGACCCAGTGAACAAGAAGGTCACGCTTATCTCGATGCCGCGCGATAGCTACGTGAGCATGGGTTCGTATGGCGAGCACAAGCTGAATGCCGCCTATGCCTACGGTGGTGCTGAACTGGCCGTTTCCACCATTTCCGATTTGGCCGACGTGGACATTTCCCATTTCGCACTCGTTGACATGGATGGCGTGGTTGAAATCGTCGATGCCCTGGGTGGCATCGAGGTCGACGTGCCCATGGAAATCGATGACGACATGGCGGGCGGCCATTTGGATGCCGGCTTGCAGACGCTCAACGGCGAGCAGGCGCTCATCCTGGCGCGCAGCCGTCATGCCTACGACGAATACGGCAATGGCGACGAGTATCGCTCTGCCAACCAGCGCCTGGTTATCTCGGCTATTGCGAAGAAACTGCTCGCGTCCGACCCTGCCACCATTGCCAGCACGGTCACGGCGCTTTCCGAGTGCGTGCAGACCGACCTTTCTGTTTCCGATATCGTGGGGCTTGCCCAGGTTATGCGGGGTCTTGACGCTTCCACTGATATTTACAGCGCCACTATGCCCACCACGTCGGCTTACGTCGACGGCCTGTGGATCGAGCAGGTGAACACGAGCGAGTGGAAGACCATGATGAGTCGCGTGGACCAGGGCCTTTCGCCTACGGAATCCTCCGAGATAGATAGTGCAACGGGTATCGTACTGTCGTCGGCGGGGGATGGTGCCGCCGAAGAGGCCTCTGCGGCGGCGGAGTCGAAGGATGGCTCCATCGTCGTAAGGAATGGTTCGGGCTATACGGGGTTGGGAACGGAAGTGGCCAATACGCTTACGAGCGCGGGCTATACGGTTTCCAGCACAGGCAATGCCGATAACTTCGACTACAAGAACACGGTCGTTCTCTACAACGATTCGTCGCGTGCCTCCCAGGCAAAAGCCATTGCCGAAACCATTGGACATAGCGCATCTGCTCAAAAGAACGATGGTTCGTACAGCATTTCAGGCGACTTCCTGGTTATCGTGGGGTCGACGTACGTAAACACTACCTCGTAGGTTCGGGCCTCCGTTATATACTCCGTCTCCGTGGCACTTTCGTGTGGTAAAGTGTCACGTTTCTTTTTCTGGGTGTGCGCTTGTTACAATGCAGTGCAAAACAACTGCTTCGTACGCGCGCACGCGCGGGCGGAAGGGAGGTCCACATGTCGTTGCCAGCACCCAAGGCAGACGCGAAAGCCGATAACCGTACCACCGTCGAACTGGGATCGGTGCTTCCGCGCACCGCCACCGTGAAGGACGGCCATCTCTACGTCGGCGGTGTCGACATGGTGGAGCTGGCTCGCGAGCAGGGTACGGCCCTGTACGTGTACGACGAGGAAGACCTGCGTTCTCGCATTCGCGAGTACGTCGAGGCGTTTTCCGCGGCGTATCCCAATTCGGAAGTTATCTACGCAAGCAAGGCGTTCCTGAATCGCGCCATGGCGAAGCTGGTTGCCGAAGAGGGCGCAAATATCGACGTGTCCGGTGGTGGCGAGCTTGCTATTGCCCAGGCTGCGGGCTTCCCCATGGAGCGCGTGTTCGTGCATGGCAACAACAAGACGCCCCAGGAACTGGAAGAGGCCATTTCCGCGGGCGTGGGCTGCATCGTGCTCGATAGCCGCATCGAGCTGGATCGCGTGAACGAGATCGCCGGTCGCTTGGGCAAGGTGCAAGACGTCTACATGCGCATCACCCCTGGCGTGGAAGCCGATACGCACGAATACATTCGCACGGGCATGGAAGACAGCAAGTTCGGCTTCACCATGCGCGAGGATTTCGCGTTCAATTGCGTGGGCGACGTGCTTGCGGCCGAAAACGTGCATTTGCGCGGCCTGCACATGCATATTGGCTCGCAGATCTTCAAGCTGCAGCCCTTTGGCGAGGCCATTGCGGTGGGCGTGGAGCTCATTGCCCGCATCAAGGAGCGCTACGGCTTCGAAATCGACGATCTTGATATCGGCGGCGGCGTTGGCATTGCCTACATGGCCACCGACGCTCCGGCAACCATTCGCGAATTTGCGCAGATTACCGCAGACGCTCTGCATGAGCAGTGCGCGAAGTTCGGCGTGAAGGAGCCGCGCGTCCTTACCGAGCCCGGTCGCAGCATTGCCGCTTCCGCTGGCATTACGCTGTACACGGTGGGCATCCTGAAGACGCTACCCGGCATTCGCAAGTACGTGGCAATCGACGGCGGCATGAGCGACAACGTGCGCACTGCCCTGTACCACGCCGATTACGAGGCCGTTATCGCGAACAAGGCCGACCAGCCGCGCACCGAGATCGTCACGCTGTGCGGCAAGCATTGCGAGAGCGGCGACGCCGTGGTGCTCGATGGTTCGCTGCAGACGCCCGAGCTGGGCGATATCGTGGCCGTGTTCGGCACGGGCGCGTACTGTCGCAGCATGAGCAGCAACTACAATGGCCAGCCTCGTCCGGGCGTGGTCTTCGTGAAAGATGGCCAGGCGCGCTTGGTTACGCGTCGCGAAACGTACGCCGACCTTCTGGCTTGCGACATCGATTAACATATACAAGTACGCGTAGCACTGCGGGAAAGGAATTGGCATGACGGTGAAACTTGGTCTGGTAGGCACGGGTACGGTCGGCGGCGGCTGCCTGGATATCCTGTCTGCCCATCGTGACGACTTCAAACGTCTGAACGGCATCGACGTCGAGCTGGTGCGCGTGTGCTCGCGCAATTCCGAAACCGCTGCCGCCCATGGGGTGGAAGATCTGTTTACGACCGACTTCAACGACGTCATCAACGATCCGGAAGTCGATATCGTCATCGAGCTCATTGGCGGCACCACCGTCGCCTACGACCTGGTTATGGGTGCGCTGCGTGCGGGCAAGAACGTAGTTACCGCCAACAAGGCACTCATGGCCACGCATGGCAGCGAAATCCTCGAGCTTGCGCGCGAAAAGGGCCTGGAGGTTGCGTTCGAGGCGAGCGTTGGTGGTGGTATCCCCATCATCGGCCCCCTTACGCACGGCCTGCATGCCAATGGCGTTTCCAGCGTGCTGGGCATCGTGAATGGCACCACGAACTACATGCTCACGCGTATGAGCGAAACGGGCGCCACGTACGATGATGCGCTTGCCGAGGCGCAGGAGAAGGGCTTCGCCGAGGCTGACCCCACGGCCGACGTCGACGGGTTCGACGCTGCGGCGAAGATCGCCATCCTGTCTACGATTGCGTTCAATACGCCTGTGAACTTGGACGACGTGTATACCGAGGGCATTCGCAACATCATGCCCACCGACCTTGCCGCCGCCAAGGAAATGGGGTACTGCGTGAAGCTGCTGGCCATTGGCAATCGCACCGATGCCGGCATCGACGTGCGCGTGCATCCCACCATGGTGCCGTTGTCGCATCCGCTGGCCACGGTAAACGGTGTCTTCAACGCCATCTACGTCGTGGGCGATGCCGTAGGCGAGACGATGTTCTTCGGCGAAGGTGCGGGCGCGGGCGCTGCGGCCAGCGCCGTTATGGGCGACGTGCTGGAAGTGGCGCGCCACGTGCAGCAGGGCTGCACCAACCAGGTCATCCCCGGCAACGACGGGCTTTCCCTGGTGCCCATGGAAGAGCTCACCACGCGTTACTACATTCGCTTCGTGGTGGAAGACCGCCGCGGCGTGCTTGCGTCCACGGCGCGCGTATTCTCCGACCACGACGTGAGCGTGTACTCGGTTATCCAGCGTGGCAGCAACGAGAGCGTTTCTGGCGTCGATTTGGTGTACATCACGCATACCGCGCAGGAGCGCGATATTCGAGCGGCGATCCAGGACATTCGCGCGCTCGACGGCGTGCTTGTGAGCGGTCAGGAACCTACGGTTATTCGCGTGCAGAAGTAACCGCGTGCGCTTTCTGCTTGTTCGGGCGTCGTCGAAAGGCGGCGCCTTTTTTGGCGCTTTGAACTTTTGTTATGTACATAGTGGGAGTAATATCGTTTCTAGCGGGAACCTTTGTTCGTAGAATAATGTAACCTAGTGGTTCGCGTGTTTACTCGTGCGGCTAGTGTGGTAGTATTGAGCCGTTTCGTCTATAGGGAGGGCAGGTGCCGTCCCTCGAAAGGGGTATGAATATGATTTGTCCGAAATGCGGTGCTTCACAGCTGGAAGGAACGAAGTTCTGCACTTCGTGCGGCAGTGAACTCTCTGGCGCTGACGCTGATCAGCCTACCGTGTCGCAGCCTGCTGCTCCCGCTCAGCCTGCTGTGGCCCCCACTCAGCCTGTTGCGGCTCCTACGCAGCCCGTGACCGGCACGGTTCCTCCCGCGGGCTACACGCAGCCCGGTACTGCCCCCGCTTCCCAGCCTTCCAATGGTAAGGTAACGGGTGCGTTCGTCTGCGGTATCCTGTCTATCATCTTCGCGTTCATCATGCCCATCGTGGGCATCATCCTGGGCATCGTGGCCATCGCCATCGGCTCCAGCGCCTATCGCGAGACGCAGGAATCCCGCGCCAAGACGGGCAAGACCTGCGGTATCGTTGGTCTGGTCATTTCTATCCTGTGGATCGTAATCGCCATCATCTTCTCGGCAACCATCCTGGCTATGGTCTCTTCTGCCGACCCCAGCCTGCTGAACAGCACCAGCGGCTCCAGCATTAATACGCCCGCAACGCCTTCGACGCCGTCTTCCGATGACGAGGCTGCTGCCATGGCTTGCGCGCAGGACTACCTGAACACCAATCTGACGTTCACCGACAGCGAGATTTCCTCGCTGGCTTCCCAGATCGACAGTTCCTTCAGCTCCAGCACGGGCTTCGGCCTTTCCCAGATTGGCGTTGATCCCAATCAGTTTGCCAAGTGGCTCGTGGGCGACCTGAGCGGCACCGCCACGAGCGCTACGGTTAAGGATGGCGAAGGTACCGTTACGTGCGACATCACCACGCGTGACTTCGATTACTTCATGACCGACTTCCAGTCGTCCGTCAACGCTCTCGACTACTCTTCGTTCTCCGATATGGATAGCGCATATCAGGCCATTGGCGCTCTCATGCTGCAGTCCATGGACAGCACGCCCGTGGTTACCCGCACGCTCGACATCGACGTGGAAAACACTATGGGCGAATGGGATATCGCGTATCCCGCTCTCACCGCAAGCGATCTTTCCGATCTCATTTACGGTGGCATGAACCTGTAGCCTTTTGGTTACATAGCCTCGCTTGTGTGGGCTGCCTGCATATGCGGGCAGCCCTTTTGCATGCTCGTAATTGTGGCCTTTGTGCCGTAACGCAGGCGTAACACGACCCCTAATTCGGGCATGTTAGAATCGGTTCACTATTGAATCGAGCTGCCGAAGGGAGAGGTGCATGGTAATGGAACGAGTCAATCGCAAGATTGCGCTGGTTACCATGGATGTGCGTCTGCCCGGCGAAACGCAAGGCCTCGACCGTACGGCATTCATTTCCGGAATGCTCGCAGATGCGGGTTACGAGGTCGACCTTATTACCAGCTCGTTCCAGCACTGGGATAAGGCCCAGCGCAATACGGCCGACCCTGCGTATCAAACGCATGGGTATCGCGTCGTCTTTATCGATGCGCCCAATTACTCCAAGAACGTTACGCCCAGCCGCGTGCGCAACCATACCATCGTTTCGCGTCGTCTGGCCGAATACTTCAAGCGCCACAACGACTATGGCCTGGTTTTGGCAAAGGTTCCGCCGAACGATATGGCCCTGGTGTGCGCTAAATACGCTGAAGAAGCGGGCATTCCCTTCGTGGTTGACGTGAACGACCTGTGGCCCGAAGCCATGCGCATGGTGTTCGACGTGCCCGTGCTCAGCCCGCTCTTGTTCCGCGGATTCAAGCGCGATGCCGAAGCGGTCTACGCGCGCACTACCGCCGCCATTGGCACTTCGGAAGAATATGCGTTGCGTCCCAGCAAGTATATGAACCACGTTATTCCGCATATCACTGTGTATGTGGGCAACGACGTTTCCGCCTTCGATGCCGAGGCTGCCGCGAACGCTTCTTTGGTGCAAAAGCCCGATGACGAATTCTGGGTTACCTATGCGGGCACCATTGGCACCAGCTACGACATTCGCACCATGGTGCTTGCCGCCGACCATTTGAAGCGCTGCGGGCATACCGACGTGCGCATGGTCATTCTGGGCGACGGCCCGCTTGCCCCCGAACTGCGCCAACTTGCCGCGCAACTTGGCTGCAACTGCACGTTTTTGGGGTATCGCCCCCACGAGGAGATGGCTGCGTACCTGCAGGCCTCCGACGTGTTGGTGAATTCCTTCGTGAAGAAGGCCCCGCAGAGCATCGTTTCGAAGATTGGCGATTATCTGGCTGCGGGCAAGCCCATGATCAATACGCTGGCGAACGAGGAGTTTACCCGCAAGGTCATCAACGACGGCTTTGGCGTGAATATTGCTTCGGAAGACCCCGATGCTCTGGCTGCCGCCATTCTCGAACTGCAGGAACGCCCCCAGGTGCGTGCTTGCATGGGCGCTGCCGCCCGTCGGATCGCCGAAGAGCAGTTCGATCGTCCGGTTGCCTACCAGCGTATCGTCAAGCTCGTCGGCAATCTGCTTTCCGAATAGCACCCCCCTCGTTTCACCATGCCGCCTACGGGCGGCTTTTTCATGCCCGAAATGGGAAGAACCCGCATCGGGCTGCAGGCCAATGCGGGTTCGTTTCTTGGAACCTGCTGCGCACGGGGAGGGGATCCGTGCGCAGCGCGGAATTGCGTAAGATGCGTCGCGTGGGGCGTACGCGACCGGGATTGGCTACATGGCGCCCAGGCACTTGCCCAGCACGTAACCCTGGGTGTAGTTGTGGCCTAGGTTCAGGCCAAACACGGTGAGCGGATAGTCGATGCCGCCATAGAAACCGCCCGCTACGTTGCCGATGGCGTACAGGCCGGGAATGGCCTCGCCTTCGGGCGTGACGCACTGCAGGTCGTCGTTCACCTTCACGCCAGAGCACAGGGCGCTCATGCGCACGTGGCGATGGATGCCGTAGTAGGGCGGGGTGTCGATGGTCTTTAGGTAGTCGGGCTTCAGGCCAAAGTCCACGTCGGCGCCATTTGCGCACAGCTCGTTGAAGCGGGCGATGGTTTTCTTGAAGTTCGCGACGTCGGTGACGCCCAGTTTCTCGGCCAGCTCGTCCAGTGTGTTGGCTTTGTAGGTGCCAATCATCGTGGGGATGACCGCCTTGCGCTCGACGTCCTCTTCGGGCATGTACACGCGCAGGCCCTCGGGGTCTACCAGCTTGCCGGGGAAGGCAGCGGCCTTTTCCATGTAAGCGGAGTCGAAGACCTCGATGTAGTTGCCGCGGTCCTTTTCGCTGCGAAGGTAGCAGTTCATGAGCGACATCTCGGTGTCTTCGCGGCAGAAGCGCTCGCCATCCATCTTCATGCGCAGGAAGGGCATGTC
The DNA here is from genome assembly GCA_024691475.1 of Eggerthellaceae bacterium. Classification (GTDB taxonomy): domain Bacteria; phylum Actinomycetota; class Coriobacteriia; order Coriobacteriales; family Eggerthellaceae; genus Denitrobacterium. Next base: position 3,514 of record JAILNP010000137.1, on the reverse strand, counting down.
GCACATGGAAGCGGGGCCCGCATCGAAGTCGTGGAGCATCTTGGTGTGGCCGAAGTCTTCGATACAGCCACCGGCCCATACCACCATCTTGTGGCCGTCGCCCGTGCGGCCGTGCTGTTTCTGGTCCAGATACTGCAGGTCGGGCAGGTAATACTTCAACATCTCCTCGTCATTCTGGTAGTCGCCGCTGGCAACGACCACGCCGGTGCGGGCGTTGAACTTCACGTAGGTGTGGTCGGGCATAAGGGCGATAACGCCGGTGACGCGGCCATCCTTGTCGGTGACTAGCTGCTTTGCGGGCGTGCTGTAGAAGATTTCCACGCCTTCGCTTTCGGCCTGCTTGCACATGGCCTTCATGCCGTCGCCCACGCAGTAGGGCTTGGGGCCAAAGAACGAGGTGACGAAGGACATGTTGTAGCCGAACTTCTTGATAAGGGGCATGTGCTGCGCGTTGCCCTGGTCGATGACCTGCGCGCCGCCGGCTGCGGATTTCTCGATGACCCACTTCACGGCCTCGCCGCTGTTCTGGGCCCACATTTCGATGAGGGCGCGGTTGGGGCGATGCTGGCTGTCGGTCATGAGCTGGCCGATGAGGTGGGCAACGTGAGACGGGTCGCTGTTTTCCAGGTCGATGCCCGAGCCGGAGTTGCCATGAGCGGATGCTTCGGCTTCCTTCTGGAGTAGGGCTACGCTTGCGCCTGCCTCCAATGCCGCCAGGGCGCAGGGAACGCCGGGGCTGCCGGCGCCAATGACCACGACGTCGTAATCGCGCTCTTCGGCAATCTTGGTAATTGGTTCGGGCTTATTGGCCAGGAATCCGGGCAGACCGTCGCGGAAGTGACCCGCTTCGGTAGTGGTTTCCGTGGTGGTGGCGCCGCCGTACCCCTTCGCCTCGGCGCTCTTGGCTCCGCATCCGGCCAGAGCCGATGCGCCTGCCACGCTTGCCGCGGCTACGCCTCCCAGCTTGAATAGATCTCGTCTGCTAAACGACTGTCCCATACCTATCATCCCTCCAATGATGCGATGTTCAGCGCCGCTTCGTTCGTATGCCATGATGCGACGCCCTTGTTGCGCATAATGTACTTCCGTGCGTCCGCTGGGGTCTTCGCCTGTTTGTGAATTAGGTGGGGGATTGCTATCACCCCTGGGGTATCACCCTATGTTCAACTGGGGAAACGCAAAGAGGGCTCCATGCGGTGTGAGGCCGTGATTGCGTATAATACCCCTATGTGAAAAGCGGTTGGGAGGTCGCGTGGAATCACGGGAGAAGAAGGGGAGCAAAGTTCCCGGGGCGAAGGGACACTCGGGTGAGGGGTGCCGCAGCAAGGAAGGTCGCGACGAGGGCGGTTCCCTCGATAGCGCCATGGCCCTTACCGAGGCGAATTTCGCCTCCTTCGCCTACGAGGATGGCATGTCGGGCAGCAAGCGCTTGCCCCTGGCTTGGGTGGTCGACAAGATGCCCTATGTGCCGCTTGCGTTTTTGGGCTTGGCGCTGTATCGCGCATGGATTGAGCTCATCTATGTGGGTTCGTTCATCCCGTTTCCCTACGACGGCTCGGCTATTCATAACTACTACGACATAGCCATGATTATCACGTTGTTCCTGTGCGCGGCTTTGCATAGGCGTATCGAGCCCATCTTCCGGAGCAGGGTTTTCTACGTAGCCGTTGCCGTGTTCATGCTTGCCGGCACGGTGGGCATGTTCGCGGGCCTGTGCGGGCATGCTTCGCGTGCGTGTGGTATTTTTGCGGTGGTTACGGGTGGCGTGGGCACCGCGGGCATCATCTTGCTCTGGTCGGAATTGTACGCATCGCTTTCTCCGTATCGCGTGGGATTGTACTACTCGGCATCCATCGTGGCTGCCGCTTGCGTGCTGTATCTCTGTCGTGGCCTGCTGCCTCCCTGGCAATTCGGCATGGCCATGCTGTTGCCGCTGGGCTCGCTTGCGTTTGTGGCCTTGGGTTTCATAGGCCTGCCACCCGCCGAGCGTCCCCATGCTTCCACGGCGCGCTTTAGCTTCCCCTGGAAGCCCGTGCTCATCATGGCCGTATATGCATTTGCCTACGGTCTGCGCGAACTCAGCCAATACGACATGGGCATCGGCCCCCATTCGTCGCCGGGCGCCCTGGTGGTGGGCGTGCTTCTGTTCCTGTGGATATACCTGCGCGGGAGCACATTCGATTTTTCGTATTTCTACCGCGTGGCGCTGCCTCTCATGATGGGCGCCTTCCTGGTGCTTCCCGCGTTTGGCACGCTCAACGAGGTGGTGTCCGATTGCTTCGCCACGGCTAGCTACACGGCGTTTTCCGTGCTCATCATGCTTATTCTGGCGAACATGTCCTACCGCTACGGCATGAGCGCCGTGTGGTTGTTCGGAATCGAGCGCGGCGTTCGCGCATTGTTCGCCATGGCTGGTCGCTATACGGCCCAGGGACTTGCGCTCGTGGGCGACCCCGACACGAATGCCCTCGTTATCGGCGTCATTACCGTGGCGCTTGTGGTCATTGGAACGTTGCTGTTCACTAGCGAGAAAGACTTCTCCAGTCGTTGGGGCGTCTCGTTTCGCGCGGAAGGCGCCTCGCAGGCCGACCTGGCGCGTATGCGTCGTGAGGACCGTGCGCTTCGCTGCGACGAGCTGGCGGGGCAATTCGGGCTTTCCCCGCGCGAGCGCGAGGTGCTGCAGCTGCTCGCTCGTCGGCGCACGGTGGGGCAGATCCAAACCGATTTGGTGGTGTCGAAGGATACGGTAAAGACCCACGTCAAGCATATCTATCGAAAGATGGACATCCATAGCCGCGCCGAGCTTTTCGACCTGCTGGGCATGGGCGAGGAAGAATAGGCATACACCTCTCGCTGTATCTTTTTCTGGGAACCGTATGACTTGCAACTCAATTGCGTACTGCCAATTGCGTCGCCGCATATACTTGCCGCATGTGCAAGTGAGGGATGGAGTGGTATGACCGCCAACGAATCGCGCGGCTTTGGCCGCATTGCTGCTGTGTATCTTATTGGCCTGCTGGTGGGTGGCCTGTACGTGGGGCTTATCGCGCCGCTGCGAACCGTCATTCAGACCGACATGGGAATCGATAATTCCCTGGGCATCTGGATGGTGAACGTCTACACGCTCTTCTATGCTGCAACTATTCCCACGACGGGCAAGCTTGCCGACCGCTTGGGGCGCAAGCGCGTCTTCACGTGGTGCATGGGCATCTTCGCCATGGGTTCCCTTCTGTGCGGCCTGGCCCAGTTTGCGGGTGGCTTCCCACTGCTCATGGTTGGTCGCGTGGTGCAGGCCATTGGCGCGGGTGGCATTATTCCCGTAGCCACGGCCGAGATGGGCGCTTCGGCGCCCGAGGGCAAGCGTGGCATGTGGCTGGGCATGGCGGCTGCCGTGGCGGGTCTTTCGAACGTGGTTGGCGCTGCTGCTGGCAGCGGCATTGTCGCCCTGGTGGGCGCCGATAATTGGTGCTGGGCCTTCTTCGTGGCCGTTCCCGTTGGCCTGCTGCTCATGGTG
>JAILNP010000184.1:0-2014 GCA_024691475.1 Eggerthellaceae bacterium | reverse complement strand
CATCGATCGCCACGGCGCGAAGCCCGTGCTCGTCGGTGGACTGGGCGTCATGGCCATCGGCTTTGCCATTTTGGCGTTCGTGGTGGCGCCGAACCCTTCCGTGGTGGGGCTTGTCCTGGGCCTGGCCGTAGTTGGCCTGGGCATGGGATTCGCCATGGGCACGCCGCTCAATTACATGATTCTGGAAAACACCTCGGAAGAGGATTCCAGTTCTGCCATCGCCACCATCGCCCTTGTCCGCCAGGTGGGCACGACGGTGGCTCCGGCCCTGCTCATTAGCCTTGCAACTACTGGCATGGGTGGCGTTGGCTATGTGCCTCAGCTTGTAGCGGTGGCGGGGGTCAACGTGCTTTCCCTGGTCATCATGCTGTTCTATCGTTCGCCCGAGCGAAAGTAACCCGCGCGCTCGTGCGAAATGCCCCGTGAAGCGCCGCCGCATCATGCGTCTCTGGTATCATGTGCGAGATATTGCATGCATACGACGGGGAGTTTGAATATGGAGCAGCATCAGGCTGAAGAGCGCGAGCATTTCGCATCTCGTCTGGGGTTCATTCTGGTTGCGGCCGGTTGTGCCATTGGTTTGGGCAACGTATGGCGTTTCCCGTACATTGCCGGGCAGTATGGCGGCGGTGCGTTCATTCTCATCTACGTGCTGTTCCTAGTCGTTTTGGGACTGCCCGTCATGGTGATGGAGTTTGCCGTAGGCAGGGCCAGCCAGAGCAGCACCGCGCGGGCGTTCCATATCCTGCCGTCCAAGCGCGATTTTCGCTGGTTCAGCTGGTGGGGCTATGTGGGCTCCATGCTGCTACTCATGTTCTATACCACCATCTGCGGTTGGATGCTTGCCTACATTCCGCGTCTTGCCTCGGGCGAGTTCACGAATGCGGGCGTGGATGCCGCGGCCGCTTCGTTCGATGCCCTTATCGCCGACCCCGTGCAGCTGGTGCTATTCATGCTGCTTTCCGTCGCGGTGGGCGTGGCCGTTACCATTGGCGGCCTGCGTAATGGCGTAGAGCGCGTTTCGAAGTTCATGATGGGCGCCCTGTTCGTCATCATGCTTGCGCTGTGCGTGCGTGCGGTTACACTGCCCGGAGCCGATGCGGGCATCGCCTTCTACCTGCAGCCCGATTTTTCGCGCCTGTTCGCGGGTGATTCCCTGCCGGAACAGCTTGGCACGTTCGGCGACGCAGTCTACGCGGCCATGGGCCAGGCGTTCTTCAGCTTGAGCGTGGGTATGGGTGGTATGGCGATTTTCGGCTCGCGTATCGGCAAGGAGCGCAGCCTGACGACGGAGGCGCTTTCCGCTACTGGTTTGGATACCCTGGTCGCCTTTATGGCGGGCCTGATCATCTTCCCCGCCTGCTTCGCCTTTGGCGTAAGCCCCGATGCGGGTCCCTCGCTTGTGTTCGTTACGCTGCCCATCGTGTTCGGCAGCATGCCGCTGGGCAACGTGTGGGGCGCGCTGTTCTTCGTGTTCATGGGCTTTGCGGCTCTTTCTACGGTCATTGCCGTGTTCGAGACCATCGTTTCCTGGAGCATGGACCGCTGGGGCATCAGCCGTACGCAGGCCGTTCTGCGCAACGGCATCGCCCTTGCCGTGCTGAGTATTCCCTGCGCGCTGGGCTTTAACGTGCTGTCCGATGTTGTGGTGCCTGGTCTGGGTGACATTTCGTCGGTGGAGGACTTTATCGTGTCCAATAACATCCTGCCCCTAGGCGGCATCGTGTTCGCTGTGTTCTGCAGCACGCGCCTGGGCTGGGGATGGGATCGCTTTATCGCCGAAGCCGATGCGGGCGATGGCATCAAGTTTCCGCCGCAGCTGCGCCTGTGGTGCGCCTGGGGCATTCCCGTGCTCATGGTCATCATCTTCATCCTGGGGTATGTGCCGAAAATCTCAGCCTTGCTTGGGTAATCCGTCCCGGGCTCGCGGGGGCTGGCGGCCCCTGGGGCACGCCTCGCTCCGCTGCTCGCGTGGTTTCGGCCCCGCACGGGCCGAAACCTACGCTCGTGCGCT
>JAILNP010000122.1:0-13685 GCA_024691475.1 Eggerthellaceae bacterium | reverse complement strand
GCGCGACCATGGAGAGGGGGATCACCCGATCCCATTCCGAACTCGGCAGTTAAGCCCCTCCTCGCCGAAAGTACTGCGGTGTAGTCCGTGGGAGGATAGGGCGTCGCGCTCATGGGGGGCATTTCCATGCCATGGGGCCGCCCGGCTGGCACTCTCGTGCCGCCGGGCGGCCCCTTTTGCATTAAAGAATCGGTCTTTTGACGGGGCGAGTTTGAAATTGGTATCACGGGATGGAACCCGACAGCTCAAATGTAAATACATCGTTCCGCGATTATGAGCGCGCAAACGTTATGCTCTTGATATTGTTGAAGTAGTGCATGTTCGCTTTCAACTGGGAGGCTATCGTTCTGCTATGAAACACGTTCTTGCGCTTGCTCTGTCGCTGTCGCTTGCGTTATTGATGAGTTGCTCTAGCGCTCAAACTCAGGAAGCTTCGGGTAACTCGTCTGATTCGATGGAAGAGGTAGTTGTATCGGATGCGCTCGTCGACGAGGATGCTCAGGCAAAATCCAATGATAATGTCGCTCCTACCGTCGCGGAAGAACCCGCCCCGCAAGTAAACATTGCTTCAAGCTCCGAGGGCATAAAGCCCGAAATCTCTGAAATCTACTACGACGACCTGCAACACGGCGAAAAGGGCTCTGAGTATCAACGATATATCGTTCTGCATGATACCGAGGGTGGTGGTACGCCCGAGGGAGTCGTGTCTTCCTGGGAGAATAGCGGCAATCTTATTGCCGCGCACTTCGTGATTGGTAAGGATGGCAGCATCGTGCAGTGCGTTCCGCTGGATAAGATTGCCCATCATGCGGGATGGGGGAGCGGGAACGCAAATGCTCGCTTCGGAATCAGCGAGGACGGCCGCGATGATTTACTGGGGCGTAAGTCTACCAACCATTACACGGATTACGGTATGAATGCGTGGTCGATTGGCATCGAGATGATTCATGTAGGAGGGGAAGGCGATTATCCCGACGCTCAACTTATGGCGCTTGATTCGCTCATCGCCTATCTAGATGCGTACTATGGTGGCTCTGCTGGGGAGATTATCGATCATAAGATGTGGCGTGAGGGCAATTCCGATACGAGCGAAGAATTTGCTGCCTATCTGGCCAATTATCGTGATCATCGCACGCATGGTTAGTGTTCGAGTGGCCTCCTTTCCAAATGTTTTCGCTTCGCCATACGCGTATGTCGCTGATTCCTGATAAGCGTTTGTAGCGCTTGCACGTCTGACCGCTCCCCATTTAACCTGTTGGAAACCTCCCTAAAACATTCCTGTGACACGGCGTAGGTACGATACTCGGACAACTGTACATACGACGAGTAGTAGGTGGAATGGACATGACCCAATACCAGGCTAGCGGGGGCGCTGCCGATTGCGGGGCGAACTCTCAGGTGGCATCGTGGGGTGAAATGCGTGATGCGCGCAAATCGAGCGAGGGCGGCGTAGGGGAGCCGTCTCTGTATCGAAGCGAGTTCGAGCATGATGCGTGCGGCATTGGCGCGCTTGCGCATTTGAATGGCGTGCGTTCGCATCAAATGGTTGATGATGCGCTCTCTACGCTTGTAAACCTCGAGCATCGTGGTGGCACGGGCCTGGAAAGCAACACGGGTGACGGTGCGGGCATATTGCTGCAGGTGCCGCATAGGTTCTTCCGCAAGGAAGCGCAGAAGTGCGGCTGCATCCTTCCCGAAGAAGGCGACTATGGTGTGGCTATGCTCTTCTTCCCGCGTGACGAGCAGGGCGTGGCGGATGCCAAGCGCCTGTTCGAGGATGGTTGTGCGCGTCATGGCCTGCGTCTTATGTTCTGGCGTGAAGTGCCCGTAGATTCTCATGATCTAGGTGAGACGGCAAAATCGTGCATGCCCACCATTTTGCAGGCGTTTTTGGCGCGTCCCGAGGGAGCCGAACGTGGCATGGAATTCGAGCGCATGCTCTACGTCTGTCGTCGCGATATCGAGAAATCGGCTCATGGGCAGGCTGCACTGGATGGCAAGATCTTCTACGTATGCTCTATGAGCGCACGTACCATCGTGTACAAGGGCATGCTTCTCTCCACGCAGCTTCGTCGTTTCTATCGTGACCTGGGTGATGCCTCTACTGAAACGGCCGTTGCGCTCGTCCATTCGCGCTATTCCACCAACACCACGCCCTCGTGGGAGCGCGCGCATCCGAATAGGTTCATGGTTCACAATGGCGAGATCAATACGCTGCGTGGTAACGTGAACTGGATTCGCGCGCGCGAGCCAGGCCTGTATTCCCCGGTGTTGGGCGAGGATTTGAAGAGCGTGTTGCCCATTATCGAGTCGGAGGGCTCCGACTCGGCCATGCTCGATAACGTCATCGAGTTCATGGTCATGAACGGTCGTTCGCTCATGCGCAGCGTTTCCATGGCGGTTCCCGAACCGTGGGATCAAAACGAGGCCCTTTCCGAGCGTCGTCGCGACTGGGACGCCTATCAGTCGATGGTTATGGAAGCTTGGGATGGTCCTGCTGCCCTGGCGTTTACCGATGGCGAAATCACGGGTGCGGCGCTCGATCGCAATGGTCTGCGACCTGCGCGTTTTTACATTACGAACGACGATCGCCTGATTCTTTCGAGCGAAGTGGGCGCCCTGGATATCAAGCCGCAGGATATTCTGGAGGCAGGCTGCCTGGGGCCGGGCGAAGTGCTCATGGTCGATCCGAAGCGCGGTCGCGTGTTGCGCAACGACGAGGTGAAAGACGCCTTCGCCAACGAGAAGCCCTATCGAGCCTGGCTTGATGCGTGCGCGCTGGAGATGAGCGATCTTCTTGGCGACGATGTGGAAGAGCCGAAGGCTCAGCGCGATGAAGCGCTACCCCTTCCGAAGAAGATGGCCATTCATGGCTTTCGCTACGATGATATCGAAGAGGCGCTGCTGCCCATGGCGCGCGACGGCAAGACCCCGCTTGCCTCCATGGGAACCGACGTGGCCCTGGCGGTGCTCTCAGACAAGAGCCGTCGGCTGTACGACTACTTCAATCAGCTGTTCGCGCAGGTAACGAATCCGCCCATTGATGCGTTGCGTGAGAGTTACATCACTTCGACCATGCTGTACGTGGGCAATCGCGGCAATTTTCTGGAGGACACGCGCGCGAACTGCCGTGTCATTCGCCTGCAAACGCCCTTGCTTTCCCAACGAGAGTTCAATGCATTGTGTGCGGTACGCAGGCAGGGCTTCAAAGCCGTTCGCTTGAGTGCCGTGGTGAAGCGAAATGCTGGTCCCGATGCCTTGGATGCGGCGCTGTCTTCCTTGGAAAAGCAGGCAGAGGCAGCGGTGCGCGAGGGTGCGAATATCTTGGCTCTCAGTGACAGGGTGGGCGAAGGCGAGATGCCCATTCCTTCCGTGCTTGCCGTTGGCGCGGTGCACAATCACTTGCTGCGCGTGGGATTGCGCATGCGTACCGATATCATCGTAGAGAGCGGTGATGCCATCACGCCTCATGACTTTGCGGTGCTTGTGGGCTACTCGGCGAGTGGAATCTGCCCGTATGTGGCGCATGAGTGCATTGCCGACCTGGTGGCATCGGGCGCGTTGCAGGGTAGCGTCGATGAGGCCGTTGAGCGCTACAATCACGCGTGCGTTGCCGGCGTCGTGCATATCATGGCCAAAATGGGCATTAGCACGATGCAGGGCTATCATTCCGCGCAGGTGTTTGAGATCGTGGGGCTCGATGAAGCGGTTGTGAATCGCTGTTTTGCGCGTACGGTAAGCCGTATTGGTGGCTTGGGTCTGGCGGATATTCAGCGCGAGTGCGAGGAACGCTATCAAGTCGCCTTACACATGGAAAAGAGCCCTGCGCCAGACCAGCTTCCCTCTTCGGGCGTTACGAAATGGCGTCCCGTGGGTGGCGAGGGCCATATCTTGAACCCGCAGAGCATTTACCTGCTGCAGCGCAGCGTGCGCGATAACGACTACGCGCTGTTCAAGGAGTTCAGCCAGGCCATTCATCCCGAAGGGCGCAGCATTCTGCTGCGTGACCTCCTGGAATTCGTACCTGGGCAGGTCATTTCCATCGACGAGGTAGAACCCGCCAGCGATATCGTGCGCAGGTTCAATACGGGCGCCATGAGCTACGGTTCCATTTCCCAGGAAGCTCATGAGTGCATTGCCATTGCAATGAACCGTTTGGGCGGGCGTAGCAATAGCGGCGAAGGTGGCGAAAATCCACTGCGCGAGACGCTGCTTTCGAATGGCGATAGCAAACGAAGCGCCATCAAGCAGATTGCCTCGGGCCGCTTCGGCGTTACGAGTCGCTATCTTATGAGTGCGGATGAGATTCAGATCAAACTTGCCCAGGGCGCGAAGCCCGGCGAGGGCGGTCATCTGCCGGGAAAGAAGGTTTGGCCATGGATTGCGCGCGTGCGTCGCAGCACGCCGGGTGTGGGGCTCATTTCGCCTCCGCCGCATCACGATATCTACTCCATCGAAGATTTGGCCGAGCTTATCTTCGATGCCAAGAATGCTAATCCGAAGGCGCGTATCAGCGTGAAGCTGGTAAGCGAAGCGGGCGTGGGCACCATCGCCACGGGCGTGGCGAAGGGTGGCGCCGAGAAGATTCTCATCTCGGGAAGCAATGGCGGCACGGGCGCCGCTCCGCGCGATAGCATTTACCATGCGGGCCTGCCGTTGGAGCTTGGCCTGGCCGAAACGCAGCAGACCCTCGTGCGCAATGGCCTGCGCAGTCGCGTGGTGCTCGAAGCCGACGGCAAGCTGCTCGACGGTCGCGATGTGGCCATGGCGGCCCTTTTGGGTGCTGAGGAATTCGGCTTCGCCACGGGCGTGCTCGTTTCGCTGGGGTGCCTCATGCAGCGTGACTGCCAGCAGGATACGTGTCCTGTGGGCATTGCCACGCAGAACTGCTGCCTGCGCAATCGCTTTGCTGGCAAGCCGGAATACGTGGAACGCTATCTGCTGTTTATTGCCGAGCAACTGCGAGAAATCATGGCCCAGCTTGGTTTCCGCAGCGTCGACGAGATGGTTGGCCGCGTCGATTGCCTGCGCCAGCATGCGCGTACGAACAGCTGGAAGGCGCAACGCGTCGACCTTTCTCCGCTGCTTACGACGCCGCGCATCGAGTTTGGCGCCGGCATCGAAGGTGCTGATGCGCCGCGTTCGCTGCCTGCTATGGCACCCGACCATCATTTGGATGCCACGTTGGACGCAACGCTGTTGCTACCGTTTACGCAGGATGCGCGCGATACGCTTTCTCGCAGTCAGTTCAAGGTGGAAATCGACAACGTGAATCGCTGTGTGGGCACCATGCTTGGCAGTGCGGTTACCGCTGCGCATCCCGAAGGTCTGCCCGAGGATAGCCTGCTGGTGGAGTGCGAGGGCTCGGCGGGCATGAGTTTCGGTGCGTTCTTGCCTGCGGGTGTGACGTTCTCCATTGCCGGCGATGCGAACGACTATTTTGGCAAGGGGCTTTCCGGTGGTGTGCTCTCCATTGCGCCCCCGCGTGGCGCGCGTTATCGCCCCGACGAGAATATGGCCGTGGGCAACGTTGCCTTCTATGGCGCCACGGGTGGCAAGGGTTTCGTGAATGGCCTCGCTGGCCAGCGCTTTGGCGTGCGTAACTCGGGCGCTACGTTGGTCGTGGAAGGCATGGGCGCATGCGGCTGCGAATACATGACGGGCGGTACGGTCCTCTCGCTTGGCGAGGTGGGTATGAACTTCGCCGCCGGCATGAGCGGTGGCGTGGCGTATGTGTATGACGAAGAGGGCACGCTCGAAGCGCGTTGCAATCGCGACATGGTGCGCATTACGCAGCCGAGCGAGGCTGATATCGCCCTCATCGAGGAGCTCATTTCGGAGCACGTGCGCCGCACGCAGAGTCCGTTGGGCATCATGATGTCGTACAAATTCCGTGATATCGCGGGCAAATTCGCAAAGGTCATTCCCGTTGAGTACGAGCGCGTGCTCGCGTATGTGGAAGAAGCCGAGTCGCAGGGTGTTCCCCACGACGAGGCCGTGGAGATCGCGCTCGAGCGCATGAGGGAAGGAGCGCATCGTGGGTAAGGCAGGAGCATTTCTCACGCAGGAACGCGTAGGACGCTTGCGTCGCCCGTGCGAAGAGTCGGTAAGGGATTACGAAGCCATTGCCGTATCGCTTACTCAGGAAGAGCAGCGCGTGCAGGCATCGCGTTGCATGGATTGCGGTGTGCCGTTCTGCCAAGCTGGCCTTTCCTTTGGCGGAACGCGCGCAGTGGGTTGCCCACTGCATAACCTCATCCCCGAGGTGCAGGACCTTGTGTGGCAGGGTCGCTGGGATGATGCAGCTGCAAGGCTGTCGCTTACGAATCCCTTCCCGGAATTCACGGGGCGCGTGTGTCCAGCCATGTGCGAGAAGGCGTGCAATCTGGGCGAGCATGATGCACCGGTGAGCATTCGAGAAGACATGCTCGCGGTCGATGAACATGCGTGGTCTGCGGGCTTGCGCAAGCCCCTGTCGCGCGCAGCCGAGATTGCTCCGCTGGTTGGCATCGTGGGTTCGGGGCCGGCTGGCCTTGCGCTTGCGTGGGAACTTACGCGCCTTGGCCTACGCGTACGCGTGGTGGAACGTGCCGATCGCGCGGGCGGCTTGCTTACGTATGGCATTCCCGCCATGAAGCTTCCCAAAGATATTGTCGAGCGTCGCATCCGCCTCATGCGGGACAGTGGCGTTGAATTCGTGCTCTCGAGCGATTGCACTGATCCGACGGTTGCCAGCAAGCTGCTTGACGATTGCGATGTCGTGGCCCTTGCTTGTGGCGCAACGCGCGCCCGTACGGTGGGGGTTCCTGGGGAGGATGCCCAGGGCGTATACCCGGCGGTTGCCTATCTTACGGAGGCTACGCGTTCGGTGCTTGATGGACATGACCCCGTCATGAGTGCCCAGGGCAAAGACGTGTTGGTAATCGGCGGCGGTGATACGGGTTGCGACTGCGTGGCCACTGCATTGCGCCAGGGGGCCCACAGCGTTCATCAGGTCATTCGTGCGGCTCAGGCGCCTGCGCATCGCAGTGAATCGAATGCGTGGCCCGAATGGCCCCGTACCGATGTCATGGAGTATGGCCATGCGGAAGCGCAGGCTGTGCAGGGGGAGGACCCCCGTCTGTTTGCTACGGATACTTTGGAGTTCCTGGTCGAGGATGGGGCTGTGCGTGCTGCGCGCTTGCAGGCAAAGCGGTCTGCTGGCGCTACGGAGGGTGAGCCGTATGAGCTACCCGCTCAGATGGTGCTTGTGGCCAAGGGTTTTACGGGCGTGGAAGCGCCGCTTATGGATGCCTTTTCCGTTTCCGTAGATGAGGCGCGAGGCGTTCCCGTGACCATTCCCGATACGCATAGGGTTGAAACCGCGTTTGCGAAACCAGTGTTCGTTGCGGGTGATGCCCATACGGGATCATCGTTGGTTGCGAGCGCCATGGCTGATGCTATCGTTTGCGCCGGAGAGATTGCCAACATCCTGCTTTAGGATCTCCGGCGCTCGATGGGGGAGTCGATTCTTCGGAATCGGCTCCTTTTCTATGTCACGATTATGGGGCATTATAGCGCTTTGGCTCGTTGCAGCGTAAAAAAAGACCCCGCGTACGGGGTCTGATTTGCGTGGTTGGTTTCGTGGGGCAAGGCTAGAGCGCTGCGTCACCTCGCTCGTCGGTACGCACGCGAATGGCGTTTTCGATGGGTCGAATGAAGATCTTGCCGTCGCCGAAGGTGGCGTTGTTCATGCTGGCCACCGCTTCGTTCACGATGGGATCTACCAAGTCGTCCGCTACCACGGTACGTACGGATACCTTCGGCAGCAGGTTTACGCCGCGCGAATCATCACGGGTGTATACCTGGTGAAAGCCATGCTGGTGGCCATAGCCGAAGCCCTGCGTGACGAAGATGCCGTTATCGCTGAAGCCCGACAGGATGCGCTTTACGCGGTCGAGCTTGTCGCCATTGATGATGATTTCGATTTCCTTCATCGGTGTTCTTCCTTTCTTCGAATCGCATGCCCTTAGCCAAAGAGGCGCAGGTAGCGATCGACGAGGCCCATCGTGCCTTCCATATAGCCCTGCATGTAGCCTTGTACGGGCGTGGAATCCTGATGGCTGGCCATCCAAGCAAGCATCTGGATGCGGCGTTGCAAAATGAACGTGTCGATTTCTACGAAGTCGGTGTCGGTAAAGGGCAGGACCTTGCGGTATCCCGTGAGCCATGCGTTCACCAGGTCGGGGACTTCGTCGCGCTCCTCGATGAACGTAAGTGCGCTGGCCAGGTCGTGCACGTGCCATCCAAATCCGAAGTCATCGAAGTCAATGACCTTTATGGCATCTCCTTCTACCAGGATGTTCGTGTCACGCAGGTCGGCGTGGATGACACCATAGTTTTGGGGCGTCTTTCCGTAGCGGTCCAGGCGTCGTTTGATGATTTCGCAGCATTGCTCGATCTTGGCTACTTCTTCGTCCGTCATGTCGGGGTAGGCGTGCCAGTCGCCCCAGATCGCATTCTCGCCAATCATGTTCTCGGTGTTCCAATGGAAGCGCTTGATGTTTTTCGTGCCGTTCCAGATTTCGGTTTGGCGATGCAGGTATGCCGTCACTTCGCCGAGCATCTCGAAGTGCTGGGGCGTTGCGGCGGGGTTGTCGTCCTGCTCCAGCGTGGTGCCCGTCAGGAATTCGGTTGCCACGCAGTAATACGTTGTGCCCTCCAGCTCTACCTGCTGGATGTAGCTTCCGTCCGTGGCTGGGATGGGGTTTGCCACCTTCAGGGGCGTGTAGTCGTTGATCTGGCGCAGCCAGGCAATCTCGCTCTCGTATTCTTCTAGCGTGTGATAGCCGGGGCGTCCTACGCGCATAACGCAGAGGCGCTCATTCGTTTCGGGGTCGAAGATGAGGTATGTAGCGTTTTCAGAGAAGGCGAGTAGCTTCGCATCGCTTCGCTCGAAGGGGTAGCGGGCTGCGGCCAGAACTGCGACTTGTTGAAACAGTTCGGGGTTTTCGAAATTGTTTGCCATGATGGGTCCGTTCTATTTTCCGATGTCTGTCAGGGATGCGTCGAGGGCGCTCAGGAAGAAGTCGAGGTCGCTTTCGCTGAATACCAAGGGCGGGCGTACTTTCAGCACGCTGCCATAGGGGCCGCACAGCGAAATGAGTACATGATGCTCGCGCAGTGCTTCGATGAGCTTTACCGCCGTGGCGCGATCGGGGTCTTTCGTGCCGGGAATGACGATGTCGGTGCCCGTGAAGAGTCCCGCGCCGCGTACGTCTCCCAGGCAGGGATGCTCTTTCGCGAGGTCCGAAATGCCGTTTACGAGCAGCTTTCCCATGTGGCTGACGTGGCTAAGCATGTCGTTTTCGCGCAGATAGTCCAATACGGCCTGCGCGGCAGCCATGGCTACGGGGTTGCCCGCGAAGGTGTTGAAGTACGGATTGCGTTCGGCAAATGCCTCTAGTACGTCATGGCGGATCGCCATGCCCGAGCAGGCGATGCCATTGGCCATGGGCTTGCCCATCGTCACGATGTCGGGGGTGATGCCGTGGCGCTGGAAGCCCCAGAATGCATCGCCCGTGCGGCAGAATCCGGGTTGCACTTCGTCGGCGATGTAGAGGCCTCCTTCTGCGTGCACCAAGTCGATGACGGGTTTCAGGAAGCCCGGTTTGCCGGGGATGACCCCGTCCGAAGAGAAGATGCTGTCGAAGAGGACGCCAGCAAAGCGAATGCCGTGGCGCTTCATGTCGGCAATCTGTTCGGCTACGCGATCGCGCATCCATTCGCCAATGTCATCGGTGCCCAGGCGGTAGGTGTCGGGGGTGGGGATCATGCGCATGGTGGGGCTCATGGGCACGTCCTTGCCGATGGACGGCGATACTCCCGATACGAGTGCGGTATTGCCGTGGTATGCCTCGGCGGTGACGATGATGCCTTCGCCAAGGGTGTAAAGCTGCGCACAACGGATGGCCAAGTCGTTCGCTTCCGAGCCCGAGCACATGAACATGATGCGGTCGAGCGATGGGGGAAGCGTGGCAAGTAGGTCGTTTGCGTAGGCCAGGATGTTTTGATGCACGTAGCGCGTATGCGTGTTGATCTTGGTGAGTTGTTCGGTAACGGCCTTGGTAACGCAGGGGTTGCTGTGCCCGATAGAGGGGATGTTGTTGTACATGTCCAGGTATTCGGTTCCGTCGGAATCGAAAAGGCGGGTGCCCCGCCCGCTTACCAGGTGCAGGGGCTTTTGGTAGAACAGGCGGTAGCAGGGGCCTAGTACCTCACGTTGGGCAACCAGGTCGTGTAGCGTTCCGTGAAGCGTGTCTAGCTTGTTCATGTCGAAGCTGTTCGAGGCCAGAATGCCCACGTTTTCATTGGCTGCTGTCTCCCGGGGTGTGTGCGTCATGGCGTCTCCTCGTAGTTCGAAAGGTGCCGCGGGCCCTGTTTCGAGCCCGCGGCGTGGGGTGGGTGTTAACGGAGTTCGGCAGCTGCCTGCTCCATGGCGGCAAATTCCTCTTCGGGGGCGTTGCCTACCAGATGCTTGCTGGAGTACAGGAAGAAGTACACCATGAGCGCGGCGAGTACGAGCAGGGTGCAGCCTGCGGCGAAGCTATCTACGACGAAGGTGGAAACAATGGCGACGATGCTGAGCACCAGCGAGATGGAAGTGAGCACGATGCCGCCAGGGGCCTTGAAGCCACGTTCCATGTCGGGTTCCTTCTTGCGCAGCAGGATGTGCGAAAGGTTCATCATGGCGTAGGAAACGCATGCGGCGAATACGGCCATGTTCAGCAGCACGTCTCCGTCTTGCACGAACACGGCAAGTGCGTAGCCGATGAAGCCCAGGATGATGAGTGCCAGGTAGGGGGTCTTGCGATTGCCGGTTACGGACAGGAACTTGGGCAGGTATCCTGCGCGGGAAAGAGCAAATGCCTGGCGGGAGCTGCTGAATACGGTGGAGAAGAACGAGGCGACCAGGCCAGCCAAGCCCGCGTAGTTCACGAAGAGGGCCAGATTGTTTTCGCCTACTGCGTTCAGGGCGTCTACCAGGGGAGCAGGAGCTGCGCCGGCGAATTCCGCGCCCGCGCCACCAGCACACAGGAACAGAACGAGCGTGCCGGTCACGATGAGCACGCCGATGGCGGCCAGGATGCCGCGGGGCATGTCGCGCTTGGGGTTAGCCGATTCTTCGGCGGCCAGGGGCACGCCCTCGATGGCCAGGAACAGCCAGATGCCGAAAGGCAGCGCTGCCAGGATGCCACTTGCGCCGTAGGGCAGCATGGTGGTTCCATCGGCTACGGCAGGGGCGATGTCGAAGAGGTTGGCGGCGTCGAAATGCGGAATCATGCCGAATACGAATGCGAGCAGGGCAATCATTGCCACGACGGTGATTCCCAGAATGAGCTTCAACGCTTCGCCGACGCCGAAGATGTGTATGCCCACCAGGACGACGAAGAAGAACCCGATGATGGCGTACGAGGGAACGTCCGCAAAGAGTCCCAGGTCATGTACGTATGCGGCGATGAACGTGGAAATGGCGGCGGGGCAGATGGTGTATTCGATCAGGATGGAGAATCCTGTGAGCGCACCGCCGATGCGCCCCATTGCGCGTCGGGCGAAGCCGTAGCCGGCACCTGCGGTGGGCATGGCCGAGGACATTTCCGCAATGCCCAGCACCATGAAGAGGTACATGGCTCCCATTACCACGAAGGCAATGGCCATGCCCATCCAGCCGCCATTTCCGATTCCATAGTTCCAGCCCGAAAAGTCACCCGAGATAACGTAGGCGACGCCCAGGCTCATAAGAAGCACCCAATTAACGGCGCCTTTCTTCAGCGATCTCTTCTCGAAGTACTCGCTGGATTCGGCGCGTTCGGGCCCGATTGCGATTGCGCTAGATGGTGGCGTCATGGACGACCACATCCTTTCTGCGATAGGGGGTACGAGGTGCGGTCTGGCCAAGACCGCTTCCGTCGGCGGTATGCGGCGAGTATAGGTTTGCCCTGGTTTCGAATTTGTTTCTGGTTCGTACGTTTACATGCCTGAAATCAAGCGTGCGCATTTCCTTCATGCGTTTCGTTCGTTTGTTTCGGGCGTGTGAACAAAAGGAGGCCTAGTCAACCGTTCTAGCTGCGGTTATGAAGCGAATCCGTCCGCAGCGGACTAGGTGGGTGAGTTCATTCGCGCGCTAAATTACGCCGCCATGGACGGAGATTTGCGTCCTCTCTTTGCCTATTCTGCGATGCAGATGGAGGAGCGGATGCCCCGGAGAGGCATCTGGTTTTGTAGAAGAGGAGCATCACATGAAACGCGGTCCCAAGCGCGAAATAACGAGCTTTGGCTGGAAGGTCGAACGCGGCCTGCAGCCTTCTATGAGCGTCGAGGAAATAAGGGAACGCGCGGCGCGTGCCGTCGAAGAAGGCACGGTGTTGGAGGAGTCTGCCGTTATTCCTCCCGTGCCTCACGCTGCCTATATTGATGCGCCAAGCGCAGAGGACTCTGAGTCTGTGATTGCCTGCGCCGAAGAGCCCGTCGACCAGGTTGAGGCCTTGGCGCAATCCTTGCGCGACAACCCCACGCTCATCGAGCCCGCACGTGCCTTGCTTCTGGCGTGCGCCGAAGAGCGCGAGGGGAGCGAACTGCTTGCTCAGGTGGACGCCCAGCTGGAAGCTGCGGGAACGAAGCCCGTGCAGGCGCTTTCCAGCGTTGCCGACGTGCTGGTGCGTCGAGGCGCGCTTGCGTGCCAGGTGAAGGTGAATGGCGAATTGTACGAGGGCTCCATCGAGGACGCCATCGCCGATGAGTCGCTTACCGAAGAGGACGTGGTTGAGGAATGGTATGTTATCACGCCCGAGGGTGAGCTCGTTGCCAAACTATTCGAACCGGCAACGCGCCTTGATGCGCTCTTTCTGGAACGCCCGCACCTTGCGGGCGCCCTGCTGCGCACGCTTGAGCTGTGCGATCGCGAGGGTGGCCTCAGCACGAAGGATCTGCAGAATCTGCTTGATGCCGAGGGCCTCCTGTTCCGCGATCCGCGTACTGACATTCCCACCATCTGGCCGAGCCTGTACGGCAATCTGCTGAAGGATGCTGGCGGCATTCGCTGGGAACATGCTTGGATCACCACGCAAGAAGGGCGAATGGCCGCAAGTAATCGCAAGGCTGGCCATACTGCATAGCCATTTCCGGCGACGCGCGTTGCACCTCTCCTCCCTATTGCAGCGCGCGCCGCACTCTCCCCGTGCGGCCATATGCCGTATTCCTATGGGTCTATTGCGGGCGCATGTGCCTGCTAGACGAGATACATCCAATGCAAGAGGAAGAAAGAAGGAGGTAGGGATGGAGAAATTGAATATGTCGCGCAGGAGCTTCGTGAAAACGGCTGCAGTTGCTGGCGCCGTCTGCGCGGTTGCCGGGCAGTCTGACACGAATTTCGTGGAAGCAGCTCATGCCGACACCAGTTCCTCCGGCGAAGAAAAGGTGGTACATACCGCTTGTCGCGCGTGCATCTCGAACTGCGCCGTAAAGGTGACCGTGCGAGATGGGCGCGTCGTGCGCATCGTGGGCGATGAGATCGACCCGATGAGCAAGGGCCGTATCTGTGCAAAGGGCGCGGCGGGCATTCAAGCGCTGTACAACCCCAATCGCCTGAAGTACCCGATGAAGCGCGTGGGTGAGCGCGGCACCAACAATTGGGAGCGTATCACCTG
>JAILNP010000111.1:0-35354 GCA_024691475.1 Eggerthellaceae bacterium | reverse complement strand
TCATGCCCTTCTTGCGGCCGCGCGATGCGCCGATGATGGACAGCTTGCCCTGCAGGTCGAACGTGAGCAGCGGCTTCACGTCGAGTTTGGTGCCCGCCACCGCCACGCTGGCGGGAATGCGGCCACCGCGATGCAGGCATTCGAGATCTTCCACCATGAAGATGATGTGCGTGAAGTACCGGGCCTCGAGCGCCCAATCGGCAAGTTCCCTGGCCGTCATGCCGCTCTGCTGCAGGCGCATAGCCTCCTGCACGAGCAATCCAAGCGGCGTGGAACCAATAAGCGTATCGACCACGTAGAGCTCGATGCCCTCGCCAAATTCGCGCTTCATGCGATCAAGGGCCATAAGGGCGCCATCGTATGCACCCGAAATGCCGCTCGACATGCACAGGTACACCGTGGGAACGCCCGATTCCACGGCAGCGCGGAAGGCTTCCTCGTACACCATCTGGCTGGGCTGCGACGTAGTGGGCGTAGCGCCCTTGCCGATCCACTCGTAGAACTCATGAGGAGTGCGCGTCTGGAACGAATCGTCTACGTAGCTGGCCATATTGTCAGAATACGAGAACGGCAGCATGGTAACGCCGGGGACGTCCCACATTTCCTTGGGCAGGTCACAGCATGAATCGATGATGAGATTGCACTTGTAGTTCATAGTTGCTACTTACCCTTCACTCGGCGTGCGATGCGGTCGGCCACGGAAAGCTCTTCTCGACGGTCGGGACCCCAGAAGACCACGGCGAGCATGCCAGAGCCCACGTGGCTGCCAATAACGGGGCCGATGCTCGAATCAACGAACACGGCCGTGGGGTTCACCTTGCCAATTTCCCCACGCAGGCGCTCCATGTCCTTCGGGCAATCGGCGTTGCCCATAAGCACCTGATTGGAGCCACCAGCGGCATCGAAATGCTTGTCATAGTATTCAGCCAGCTGGCGAATGCCCTTCTTGCGACCGCGCGCCATGCCCACCAGGGACAGATGCCCTTCCAGGTCGAAACCGAGCAGCGGCTTCACGTCGAGCTTGGCGCCCGCAAGCGCAACGCCCGAAGGGATGCGACCGCCGCGACGCAGAGCGTCCAGGTCGTCGACCATGAACTGCGCGTTCACGAAGTAACGCGCCTCTTCCACCCATGCAACCATTTCCTCGGCAGAAAGGCCGGCGGCGCGCTGCTCAATGGCGCCCATGACCAGCAGGCCCTCGGCAATGGAGGCAAGCTTCGTGTCGACGATGAGCAGCTTGCCATCGGGATGCTGCGCAGCCAGCGAATCGCGCATGAGCACCGCAGCGTCGTAGCTACCAGAAAGGCCACTGGAAAAGCTCAGGTACACCGTGGGAACACCGCTTGCATACGCCTTCTCGAACTCGTCGTGCAGCACGCGCGCGGGCAGCTGGGACGTCGTGGGAGGCTGGCGCTTCTTGTCGCGCATGGCGGCGAAGAAATCGCGGGGCGACGTGGTCTGGTACAAATCGTCGATATGCTCCACGCCATCGAAGACGTACGGGAACTTGATGAGCGTAACGCCAGACTTGTTGACGGCGCTCAGGGGAAGATCGCAGCAGGAATCCACGATCAGGTTGCACTTCGGCTGCATAACACCTCTATTCTGCTAATGCGTGCAAGCTAGCTGCTGCACATTGCCCGTAATCTTCAGGGCAAGCGGATTATTGCATTGGTAGGCCAAGCCCATGGCCGGGCCCACGTGACAGCCCACGACGGGGCTAACGGGAACGACGTCAACGGAGCGCCCAATGTGCGGTTCCACTACCTCGCGGGCCCACTCAACGGCGCGCTCCTTGCTGCCGATATAGTGAACCACCAGGTGCTTCAGGCCACCAGCTTCCTGGATGTCCTGGTCGAGCTGGGCAAGCATACGCGAAAGGGCCT
The DNA here is from genome assembly GCA_024691475.1 of Eggerthellaceae bacterium. Lineage (GTDB taxonomy): Bacteria > Actinomycetota > Coriobacteriia > Coriobacteriales > Eggerthellaceae > Denitrobacterium. The sequence goes on along the minus strand of JAILNP010000111.1, from coordinate 33,468 downwards.
TCTTCTGGGAACGCACCTTTGCGATCACGCGCACGCTGCCGTCGGTAACCGTGAGGATGGGGCGCACGTTCATGAGCCCACCCAGAAGCGCGCTGGCGGCGCCAATGCGGCCACCCGCACGCAGGAAGGCAAGCGAATCGGGCGAGAAGATGATGCGCGAGCTCTGCACGCCGAAAAGCGCACGCTGTACGCAATGCGAGAGCGAATGACCCGCATGCACAGCATCGAGCGCTTCAAGCACGCCACCCGTGGAGTCGCCACCCGTAGCGCTGGTGTCGATAAACGCATAGCGGAACGAAGCGTGACGCGCTTCGACCGCGCGAGCCGCGCGAATGGCACCCTCGTACGTGCCCGAAAGGCCCGACGAGAGGAACAAGCCGATAACGCTATCGCCCGCCTGGGCGGCGTCTTCCAGCTCCTTTTCCACTTCGAGCGGAGAAGGTTGGCTCGACGTGGGAATATCTTCGATCATCTCGCCAATACGGGAATAGAATTCATCGATATCCATCTGGGATTCCACGTATTCCCTACCCGCATGGCGCACGAAGAGCGAAAGCACGCGCAGCTCCGGGGCGCTACGCGCCTCGGGCGGCAGATACACGGTGGAGTCTACGAGAACGCGAATCACGGCAATCCTTACTTCAGGCCCCGCAGATGGGCCGCCAAATCGCGGCGACGGGCAAAGAGGCCCGCTTCCAGGCCAACGGGGTACGAATGGGGGTTATACAGACGCTTGCGCGATTCGTCGAGCTTCGAGAAGCCACGTACGGCGCGCTCGCGTGCCTGCATGGCATCGCGGTATTCCGCGGGAAGCACCACTTCCCCGCCCTTCACGAGCGGATGGAGCAGCGTTTCGTGACGCAGGCCGGAAAGCGTCTTCTGACGCAGTTCGTCGGTGGGGTCTACGATGCGTTCCTGCTCGTTTATGGGCTCGTTCACGTCAAATACCATGTCGCCGGCAATGGAGCCGTCTTCCTGGTAGTAGCGACGAATATCGAGCACGCCAGGGAACGTGAGCTTGGCGGTACTTTCCGTGACCTTCACATGTTCGCGCCAGCGAGTCTCGCCCGGGTTGCGCGTGGCAGCCAGCTTATAGACGCCGCCCAGCGTGGGCTGATCGTACGCCGTGGCAAGTTTCGTGCCCACGCCCCAGCTGCCCACGACGGCGCCCTGCTCGCAAATGGAGTGGATGGCGTATTCGTCGAGGTCGTTGGAGAGCACGATGCCCGTTTCGGTAAGGCCAACCTCGTCGAGGCGCGCACGGCATTCCTTGGCAAGCCACGCAAGGTCGCCCGAGTCGATGCGCACGCCGAGCAGCTTCTCGCCGCGCTCCTTCATTTCCAGGCCCACCGTGATGGCATTTTCCAGGCCCTGCTTCACGTCATACGTGTCGATGAGCAGCACGCAATTGCGCGGGAACAGCTTCGCGTACGCACGAAACGCGGTGATTTCGTCTTCGAAGGCCATGACCCACGAATGGGCATGCGTACCCGAAACGGGGATGTCGAACATCTTGCCGGCAAGCACGTTGCTGGTAGAGGCGCAGCCACCCACCACGGAAGCACGGCTGGCCCACAGGCCACCGGTACCCTGGGCACGACGCAGGCCGAATTCGGCTACGGGACCACCCGCGGCCAGGCAAACGCGCGCGGCCTTCGTGGCGATGAGCGACTGGAAGTTAACGCAGTTCAGCAGGGCCGTCTCAACAAGCTGGCACTGGATGATGGGGCCTTTCACGCGCACGAGCGGCTCGTTGGGGAACACGAGCGTTCCCTCGTGAACCGCGTCGACGTCGATGGAAAGCTTCATGCCCTTCAGGTACTGCAGGAAGTCGGCATCGAACAGCGGCCCACCCGCGGGAGCGGAAAGGCCAGCCAGGTATTCGATATCGGAATCGCTGAACGAGAACGTCTCGAACATTTCCGCCAGCTGGGCCATGCCGCACGCCACGGTATAGCCACCCGCGAAGGGATTCGCGCGGAAATACATGTTGAAGCAGGCCTCTTCATCAGCCTTGCCGCTCTGCCAATAGCCCTGGGCCATGGTGAGCTGGTACAAATCGGTGAACATCGCGTAATCGACGCATGCACCGGCATTACTCATTGGATTCGCCTCCCGACGTATGGCTACGGCGACGGCTGCGACGATGCGTGCCGCCACCCTGTTTCTGCTGGCCGCCCTGACCCTTCGCGTCGCGCGACTGGGACAGCGCGCTGGACTTCTGACCAGGACGCGGCTTGCCCTGCGAGCCACCATTGCCGCTACGCGTGCGCGGCTTGCGCGACGACGACTTCGCCTGCTTGCCTTCCTGCGAGGAGTTCTTCTTGCGCGAAGATTCCTGCTTGTTGCAATTGCCGCCACGCGACTGCTTTTCCGAAGCATTGCCACGCGACTGCTTTTCCTGCGAGGAGGACGAGCCCTTGCCGCGACCGCGTGAACGGCGGCGGCGCTTACGCGTGCCCGATTCCGAGGATTCTTCCTCGTGCTTTTTCATGCGCTGCGGGTTGTGATGCGCTTCCGGCTTGGCGAGCTTGTCTTCGGTGGTGAATCCAGCGGTATCGAACGAGGCCAGGCCCACGGAGCTGGCGAACGGATCGGGATTCGCGTATTCGTCGAACACGTCGCCGATGCTCTTCGGGCGCTTGGATTCGGCATCTTCGGGAACGGGATCCATGGCGGAAAGCGGGAACGTGACCTGCTTGCCATCGCCGTCTTCCAGGCGCACCGTGACCTCTTCCTTGGGCACGTTGAGCGAAGTGACCTTCGCGCAGCCTTGCGGCGTGGAGATCTTGGCGTTCTGCTTGGGCGCACGGCTCTTGAAGTCCTTGTACGCGTCGAACTCATAGCGCAGACAGCACATGAGGCGGCCGCACACGCCCGAGATCTTCTGCGGGTTCAGGGAAAGATCTTGTTCCTTGGCCATGCGGATAGACACGGGCTTGAACTCGCAGCCCATGCGGCGACAGCAAAGCTCCTGGCCACAGTGACCCAGGCCACCCACCAGACGCGCCTCGTCGCGCACGCCAATCTGACGCATGTCGACGCGCACGTGCAGCTCGCTCGCAAGCTTGCGCACCAAATCGCGGAAGTCGATGCGCTCTTCTGCCTCGAAGAAGAACACCGCACGATCGCCCTCAAACAGGTACTCCACCATGACAGGATGCATGTCGGGGTTCGAATCGGCCGCCATTTCGCGGAAGATGGGCAACGCGTCGCGGCCCAGCTGGCGAAGCTCTTCAATCTTTTCCAGGTCTTCTTCCGTGGCAACGCGCACCACGGGCTTTAGCTTGCTCTTCAAGCGGGCGAGCTCGGATTCGTCAACTTCGATGATGCCCTTCGCGCGGCCGTAGTCGGTGCCGCGCTCCGTCTTCACGATGACCTGGTCGCCATCGGCAATTTCCAGGTCGCCTGGATCGAACCAGAGCGTACGAGGGTTATATTGCAACGCCACGGGCGCAATGCGAACCATACAGTTCCTCTCTTATCTGCAATAGAAGCACATCGATACACGTTTCAGGGGAAACATTATATCGAATAGCCTTATCGGCTTCATCGACCGCCACGAGCGCACGCGAAATGGCGGCCGTGTCGGCACGTGCGGCGGCTTCTTCGATGCCACCACGATAATCTTCGTTGATAACCAGCTGACCAGCCCCACTGCGTACCATGAGCACATCGCGAAGCCAGGAGCGAATGATGGACGTGGTCTGGAAGAGCATGGAGCGGCTCTTCGACGACAGCGCGCGCTTGTTGCGCGCCTCGATCTGACGCAGCGCCGAAGCCGCCATGAAATCGGCGGATGCGGCGAGCTCCTCTTCCAACTTGGTACGCACCAAGTCGAGCGGTGCCTTCGTCTTTTCCAACAGCTCGGCAGCGTATTCCAAAACATCGAGGTCGTCGGCCAGGGGCAGCGCCTGCAGAATGTCGATGACACGCCCGCGGAACGCAAAGCGGTCGGAGCTCTTCACGAACTCGATGGCACCCGTGATGGAGCCATTGCACGCCTGGATGGCAGCAAGCGCGTGCTGTTCCGAGCACCCGCTGTTCTGCACCACGATGCCAGCGGCTTCCGCGGCAGGAATGAACCTGAACGGCACCACCTGACAACGCGAGACGATGGTGGGCAGAACGCCGTCGACCGTACGGCCCATGAGGATGATGGTGCAATCCTCGGGCGGTTCCTCGAGCGTCTTCAGGAATGCATTGGCAGCCTGCACGGAAAGGCGGTCGGCGCGATTGATGATGTATACCTTGCCCTTGGCCTGAATGGGAGCGAGCGTGACATCGCTGACGATTTCGCGAATCTGTCCCACCAGGTAGTCGCCCGATGCGCTTTCGGGTTCGTAGAAGCGCACGTCGGGATGACGATGACGCATGATGCGCTTGCACGTATCGCACGTACCACAGCCGCCCTCTTCGCAAAGGATGGCCTGGGCAAAAGCGTATGCAGCCTGCGTCTTGTTGGACCCCACGGGGCCCGTGAACAGGTACGTCTGGCCTACGCGACCCGACGAGATGACGGCGCGAAGAAAGCGACGCACCTGAGGCTGGCCAAGAATGCGGTTGAACGAATCACTCACGAGCGAGCACCCGATTCGACGCGCTTGCGCCTCTTGTTGGCCTGCTGAAAGAAATCTTCGCTAAACGGCAGGTTATCCGGATCCCAGCCGACGCAATCGGCCACGGCGCAAAAGACGGCGCGCGCGGTTTCCGACTTCGGGCCCGAGGACTCCACAACGCGCACGCGCTGCGGATCGACTTGGTTCAGCCCCTCGAACGCCTGGTTTACGCGCTCGTGGAAATCGAGGCCCGCCTGTTCCATGCGGTCGGCCCCCTGGGCGCGCGTGGCGCGATGCAGGGAATCGGCGGAAGAAGCGGCCTTCAACAGCACCGTGCGATGCGGACGGATGCCCTGGCAAGCGAACGCATTCGCAGAACGCACGAAATCCAGCGAGAGGCCCCGGCCGTACGCCTGGTACGCCACCGTGGAATCGTAGAAGCGGTCGCACAGCACGACCTTGCCCGTTTCGAGCGCGGGCTTGATGACTTCGGAAACGATTTGCGCGCGCGCAGCCTCGTAGATGAACAGCTCGGCTTCCGGCGTCATGGCGCCATGGTTGGGATCGAGCACGATGCCGCGCAGGGCCTCGCCAATGAGCGTGCCGCCTGGCTCGCGCAGGCACAGCACTTCGCGCCCCTGGGAACGCAGGGCATCGGCCAGAAACGCGATGTGCGTGCTCTTGCCCGCGCCATCGCCGCCTTCGAACGTTATGAACGTGCCCTCCATAGGCGTGAGGTCCTTCCCCAATTCGAAAAGCGGGCACAACCCGCCTGGTTTCCTGCAACGATTATAGAAGCCGCCGCGCTGCACGTTCGCAACGCGGCGGTAACATCGTTCAATCTCCGTTTATCGCAGATGCACGCGCAAGCGTGCCACCCGCGCAAACGCGTTTCGCGCTAGGCTACTTCTTCGCCTTGGAAGACTTCTTCGCAGGCGTCTTCTTGGCCTCGGCCTTCTTCGCAGCGCGGGCGGCCTTGCGCTCTTCCTTCTCCTTCGCGGCGATTTCCCTACCGGGGCACTCGAAGTTGGGGCACAGCTTCCACGGACCGCGATTGGTAGTCACGATGACCATGGGCGCACCGCAATGCTCGCACACCTCTTCGGTGGCGGTGAGCTCGCCGTACTGCGGGAGTGGATAGCGCGTCTGGCATTCGTCGAAGTTCTCGCAGGTGATGGAGCGCTTCAACGTGCGCGGATTCTTGCGCGCGATGAGCTTGCTCGTCTTGCCCAGTTCCTTGCACTTGGGGCAGAGGCCCACTTCCACGTCGGGCTCGCGGTTCGTCTCGCATTCCGGATCGATGCACTGCATGTGCGGCTTGCTGCGGAACGGCGTCACCTTGATCATGGGCATGCCGCACGTCTCGCACAGCTGGTCGGTGGATTCTACCTTGCCCTTGGGAAGCGGATACGTGACGTCGCATTCGGGCCACCCCGCGCAGCCGATGAACATCGAACGCGTCTTCTGGCTGGCACGCAACTGCAGGTCCTTGCCGCACTTCGGGCACTTGCCCACGTAGGCATCGGCGGCCACGGCGTCGGCCAGGGCCTCCTTCACCTCTTCGGAATGGGGCATGAGCTCGGCGAGCTGCTCGCCCAGAAGCGCGCGGCTGTGCGCAACCACGCTCTCGCGCGTGTTCTCGCCCTTGGCGATGTTGTCCATCTCGCTTTCCAGCTCGGCAGTCATATCGGCCGTGGTGATGTGCGGCGCGAAGCGGTCGAGGGCGTCGACGACGGCCATGCCAAGCGCGGAGGGCTCGATGGGGTCGTTCACGATGTAGCTCACGTTGTACAGGCGCTCGATGATGGCATGGCGCGTGGACTTCGTGCCCAGGCCCAGCTTCTCCATTTCCTGGATGAGGCGGCCCTGAGAATAGCGCGCGGGCGGTTCCGTCTGCTTCTTGGTAAGCTCGGCGCCGCCAAAGCCAATGATCTGCCCCACCTCGAGCGCGGGAAGCTGCTCGTCCTTCTTCATGCCATACGGATAGATCTCGCGGAAGCCCTTGTGCACCATGACGTCGCCCTTGGCGGCGAAGAGCTCGCCATTCACGTCGAGGCTCACCTTGGTGCCCTCGATCTCGGCCGCATCGGAAAGCGTGGCCAGGAAGCGGCGGGCAATGAGGTTGTACAGCTTGAACTCCGCGGGACCCAGCACGTCGGGGCTGGCAGCCGTGGTGGGATAGATGGGCGGATGGTCAGTATCCTCCTGCTTGCCGCGCGTGGCGTGCAGCGGGCCGGAAGCCAGCAGCTGCTTGCAGTAGGGCGCATAGGCAGGGTTTTCCGACAGGCGGTTCACCACATCGGCCAAGTCGAGCGAATCAGGGTAAACCGTATTGTCGACACGCGGGTAGCTGATGAAGCCGTCCATGTACAGGCTTTCGGCAATGCGCATGGTGCGCGCGGGGCGAATGCCCTCGGCAGCGGCGGCGGCCATGAGCAACGTGGTGTTGAACGGAGCCGGCGGATTCTGCTTGCGCTTGCGCTTGGCCACGTCGACGACCTTGGCGGTAGTGGCGCCTTCAACATGCTCCATCACGGCCTGGGCTTCAGCTTCCACCTTGAAACGAGCCGTGGAATGCGGGGCGAAGAACTCGATGCCATCGTCGTCGAACTTTCCGCGGATGACCCAGAAGTCTTCCGGCACGAAGGCCAGGCGCTCGCGTTCGCGCGCCACGATGAGGGCGAGCGTGGGCGTCTGCACGCGACCGGAGCTGCGCACGTTGCCGTAGCCAGCGAACTTCACGAGCGTAAGGTAGCGCGTGAGGACGGCACCCCAGATGAGGTCGATGTCCTGACGCGATGCACCAGCCGAGGCCAGGTTGTCATCGAGTTTCACCAGGTTCTGGAACGCATGCGTGATCTCTTCCTTGGTGAAGGCGGAATAGCGGGCACGCGAGACGGGAGCATCGGGATTCTCCAGGCGAATCTGGGAAAGCGCGTCGGAACCGATAAGCTCGCCCTCGCGGTCGAAGTCCGTTGCGATCACGATGCTGTCGGCCTTCTTGGCCAGGTTCTTCAGCGAACGGATGATGTCCTTTTCCTTGGGCAGCTTTTCGATGGGCGCGTACACCAAATACGGCAGCGCATCCATCTTCCACGTGGAGAGCAAAACGCCATCTTCCGTGAACGGCTTGCGCTTCTTGAAGGGTGGTTTGGGCAGGCTATCGGGCACATTTGCCTCGAGTACCTCGCCATTGGCGTCGACGCCGCGCCAACCGCCGCGTTTCTTATATACAAGCTGGGGAGCAAAGTCAGGTTCCAGAATATGGCCACGCAGACCAATGGTGACCCATTCCTCCCCTTCGACGGTGAATCGATACACGGGGGTGTTGTACACCTTGTCACGCTTCGGACTGCCCGCGCCAAGCAACTGCGAGATTTTCTCGGCAGCGTCGTTCTTCTCCGTTACAACCAGTTTCACACGAGGCCCCTCTCTTTGATTTAACGTGCGTGGGGATACCGCGCCGCATCGGGCGGCCCGGCTAAACAGTGCGTAATCATACCGAAAGCAGGCGGAGTTGTCGATTTCGTATTTTCTTTGTCCGCTCACGCTGAATGTCGCACGCATCTTCTGAGTAAACATCCCCAAACCCCTTGCCTAGACCTATAGTATGCGCAGGGGAAAAGAGAAAGCATGGGGCTAAAGATGTATGTAAGACGCTTTCTATTTATGGGCGGCTGCGTAGCCGTCATTGTGGCCATCGCCGTATCGGGGTATCTGTCGCTCTTTCCGAACGAACAACCTACGGCATCCAAGAGTGTGGCATCGCCGTCGCAACTCATTCAAACGGTGCGAACTGCCAACGAAGCACCATTTGCGGCGCGTGCGCCGAAGACCGTCTTCGATACCACGGGCGTGAAGACCAGCGTTCAGCAGGCGTTCTTCGACAATGCAGCATCCATTGCAGAACAGACGGGCATGTCGGAATCGGCCGTGGAGGCAAGTGTTACGGCGCTTGACGTACCCAGCTGGACGGCCGTGGACCTGCCCGGAACGGCCACGGTAAACGCCACGTACCAAATCGAATGCGATGGCACGACCGCGGAACTCATCACGTATCTCGACAAGTCGTACCTCACCGTTTCGCTGCAGGGCCAAGCAACCACCCTTTCGGTGCCGCAAAACGCGCAGCAGTACCTGTCGTACCTGGGGTACGTGTAAAAGCGAAGCAAAAAGGCCAGCAAGGGGGGGGTCGCGTCCGATGGGCGCGACCCCCCCTATTCGTATCTAAGCGACGCGAGCAAAACTATGCAGCGTGAATAATCGTAATCTCGTCGGTGTTCTTCCAGATACGCTTGCCCGCAACAGTATCGCCTGTGCCTGCCTGCAGCTCGCTAGAAAGCGATCCCATGACCGTGCAAATCTCATTACTGCTGTTGGCGTTCAGAACATTGGCAGATTCCACTGCGACGAAGGAACCGTAATCGCTCGTAAAAGCAGACGTGCTATTCGTAATAGAGAGAACCATCGGAGCAGGGCGTTCGCCACCGGAAACGACACTACTTCCATTGCCGAAAGGATAGAACACCAGCTGGCTATTCTCCTCGTAGGTCAGGTAGTTGGGGGCCTTGTTCTGCGCAGGATCGCCACCCCACTTCACCGTGTCGCCAGAGCCCCAGGACACATCAGCATCCTCTAGAAATCCATCCAGTGTGACATACGAAGCAGCTGTAGCCACATACCACGTGCTTCCCTTGTAGTAGAGCCCGGATACCGCATCGACGGTATCTTCAAGAGATTCAAACTCAGCCTTCGTATACTCCTTGACGAGGATAGGGTCTTCATCGCCCGTCTGTTCATACACCGCGATGAGCACGTTGTCATCAGCGTACGCTTGCGCGGGCTGCGCCACGGCAAAGCATGCCACGCATGCAGCTAGCGCAACCAACGCGAGCAGCCCCACCACCTTCCTTGTGAATACCGCGTCGAACCTCGTTGTCTTTACGAATTTGCCCATACCCTCTCCTTTCGTATTATTACCCGCAGCCCTTTGCCGCAGGTACTTACCAGATGAAATAGAGTGGAAGCCGGCATCGTGGCCATTAGCCACGATGCCGAGCTTGCCCTACAGCCCGTACCAGGCGATACCCTCGGCATTCCAGCCAAGGCGCACAAGGTTGTCGTTTTCGTCTTTACTCGTGGTGTAGTTGTGGGAACCCGTAAGAGCATTCGGGTTGTATTCGCGATAGAGAGGCGTGGCCTTCGCGTCATCTGAGTACCAGCCGATGCCCTCGTATTGCCAGCCAAGGCCAACGAGCCAGTCGCGCTCCTCCACGCTCATGGTGTAATGGTGGTCTCCTCCGTTCGGGTTGTACAGGCGGTAGACCGGCGTGTTGCTTTCGGAGGGAGCCATCCAGCCCACACCCTCGTAATTCCAGCCGAGTGACTGCAAATTGTCGCGTTCTGAAACAACCGCCGTATAGAAGTGCTCGCCGCCGTTGGGATTGTACAAGCGGTACATCGGCGTTTCAGCTGCCACGATTTGGAACTCCGCCTGGGCCGTTCCCCCATAGTCACCCATGCCGGTAATCACCACTTTGGCGGTGCCAATTTCGACGTTGTCAACATATTCCAGAGCGTAATCCTGGCTAAGCGTGAGCGGTACGCCGTCGACGTCGACCGTCACCTCGGGTTCGAACGCGTCACCGGTGTATACCTTCGGCGAATCATCGAAGACGATGTTGGCGCCCTCGATGGAGAAGGGAGCCAACGAGAAGAACTTGCCTCCATTGGCGCGGGTGCTCTTGTCGCCGTTTCCCGCCACCAGGTCGAGGACCGCCTTGGCATTGGGGGAGCACGTTACGACAATGTCGCTGCAGCCGGCAAATGCACCTGACGCCGAACCCTCACACACGTCAGAAGGTAAGGTGTCGCTTTTCGTTTCGAAGGTTATCTTGGTGAGTCCCTTGCAGTTTCTGAACGCCTGCTTTCCGATGATATCAACGTTGGAGGGGAACGTGAATTCGCTTAGGTTCTGGCATTTCCAAAACGCGTTTTCCCCGATGCTTGTTAGCTGAGACCCCTCTGCGAAGGTCACGCTCTGGAGGTTAGATTTCAGATCGACAGCCCATCCCGTTCCGTCGCCGTTGCCTAGTTTTCTTTCAACAACGTAGAACGCATAATTCCCAATAGATTTCACGCTTGCGGGCACCGATACGCTACAAATTTTTGACATCGATTCTATTTCGACCGTTATGTCCGAGGGTTGGAGCGGCGTTGGCATTGACCGCGTAGAAAAAGCTTCATCTCCAATGGCGGTTACGACGTACGTCTTGCCATCGTGCTCGACGGTGCCCGGGATTTCAACGGCGACGTCGAATCGCTGCGAATTCACAAGGATGCCCGTGACGGTGGCCTCAAGCGTTTCGTCGTCGTAGCTATACGACAGGTCGTAGAGCGAGCCAGGGACAATCTGGAACGTCCCCGTAAGCGTGCCCGTATACGAGCCCATGCCCGTAGCGACGAAACTGGCGGTTCCGATTTCCACGTTGTCGCTGTAGGCAATCTCGTAGTCCCTGCCCTCAACGAGCGCTACGCCGTTGTAATACAAGGTCGCCGGCGTATAGGCGGTTCCGTCGTAGATTTGGTCTGCGGCCTCGTACGTGGCGTACGACAGGTCGATCAGCTCGCCGGAGTCGGTGATGTTGAAGAACATGTTGACGTAGTTGCTGAAGTTCTGGACGCTTACGCCGGATTCGTCTGCGTACCAAGTACTCTGAACCGTCACGCAACCGATAGTGGTTCCCCCGGCAACGCCCGTATTGTACGTGTCATAGCCGTCGGTCCAGCTGCCGTACTTCAGGTAGTAGTCGTAGCCTTCGCGCAGCTCGTGCGTGACGCCGTCCACCGTGCACGTCAGCCCCTCAAACGCGGGATGTATGCTTGCACCGCCCGCATAGGGAAGCGTCGTGGAGGGGCTCTGTGCCTCGTTACCCTCGGAAGAGGATACCCATGGGTATGTCTGCCCGGCAAACGAGATCGTGGCATTGTCGAATTCGCAATCGCTCACAAGGCTCAGTTTCTTGATAGTGTAATCCGCGGTAGTCGTCTCGTCCGCGACGAAGTGAACTGACCCCTCGACGGGAGCGAGGGTGACGGTGTAGGTTCTGGCGTTAACCGGTTCCGGCACCTCGTTTCCCATGTAGTCAAGAATGCTCGTCACACGGTACTCGGAAGGGTCGATCGTGCTGCCCCCGCACGTGACCTTGATGGACGATGCGGTAAGCGGCTGCGCCTCGAAGTTATACGTTGTTGGCTCGATGACGACCGTGCAATCGGCGATGCTGCCGGCCTCGATGCCATACGCCACGTTCGAGATGGTGCCTTCGTATTGGCCGATGCCATGAACCGTGGCCATGTAGCCCTCGCCAATTTCGATGGCATCCTGCTGCGGCTCGACGTAGTAATCAACGTTCTGCGTAAGCTCCTCGCCCGCAAGCGTCACGCTCACCGTGGGTACGCTCGCCGAACCCGTGTACTTGGCGTTGGCAGTGGTAACGGCGACGCCCGCAGAGATGTCGTTCGCGTTGCTCCAGGGGGAGTTCCACGAGAGCATGGGGTAGCCCAGGTTCGCGTTGAGGTTGCCCTCGTCGCCATTAGAGGAAACCCAGTACGTGTCCCAGCCCGAGGTGACCGTGCAGGCGTTCAGCGCAGCAATGGCGCCCGATGCGCGCAAATCATCGGCCGACATGACCATATTGTTAGAGACCGAACCCGAAACTTCCGATTCGATGGCGTCGTCGCCGTAGATCATGTCATCGTTCTCGACTACGCCCGAGAGCAGCACGCAATCATGCGTGTAGCCCTCGTTGTCTCCCACAATGCCGCGCTGGCGCATATTGCTATTGGCAATGATGGTTCCTGCGTTGTAGCAGGCGTAGCATTCGGGAACGGGAGAACACTTTACCTGATCGCCAATTGAGTAGTCGTATTCGTGATAGTACGTCAGGAAGCCCGCGATGCCAGAAGCGTAGTAACCGCTTCCCACGTTCACCGTGCGCTCTGCCTCGTCGTTCCAGGTGGCGCTCATCACGGTTGCGAAATTGGCGCAGTAGCAGATATCGCCATGCGACGAGCCTACGATGCCAGCGGGTCCAGGCTTGTTCCAGCGCGTGGCGATTACGTACGTGCGCGCCTCGATGGCGGTGTCGCCCGAGGCATACGTCTTGTACATGTCCATGCAGCCTGAAACGGTGGTGTAGGTACCCGTGGTGCCGGCAATGCCGCCTACGCAGTTCAAGCCATATAGGTCGCCATAGTTCACGCAGTTGGACAGCCCGATGGGATCATTCTCGTTGCCGTCATCTTGGGTGACGTTAGCAGTTGCGCTTTCCCCCGACATAACGTTACGCAGCGAGCCAACGATACCACCTACGGCCGTGCCATGCTCGGCGCGGACGTAGCCAACGTTCGAGATTTCCGAATCTACGGTCTCGCCGCCATTCACGCAGTTCGACACGGAACCCTGGCTGTAGCCGACGATACCGCCCACAGCTTCGCTGCGCGCGTACGCGGTGGAGCCAAAGCGATCGACGCCCGATTCGCTAGGAGTGTCAATGGTGATCTGGGCCGTGTTCGTGCAGCCCGAAACGCTGCCATGCTTGCTTGCGTCGCCTTCGATAGGGGCGTTAGTCGAGCCCATGCGCGTTTCGTCGCCGCAGAAGCCCACGACGCCGCCGACGCATTGCACGATGCGCGAGCATTCCACGTCGGTTTCGGGGGCGGTGGCGGAGCTTACGGATAGTGCGCCGGAATTAGCGCATCCACTCACGCTACCAACGCACACGCCCGCCAAGCCACCAATGTAGCTGGCCGTATGGGGCGCTTCAGCCGTCTGGACGCAGTCATCGGAAACCGCGACGCTTGCGGCATTCGAGCAATTCGCCATGCTGCCGCCAACGTAGCCCGCAACCATGCCCACATGATCGATGGGTGCCGTATGACTTACGGCAACGAGGCTCGCATTCGAGCCGATGGCAACGTTGCTCACGCTACCTCCCACGCATCCGAAGAAGCCTAGATAGCTTGCGCGGTCGATGGCGTCCTCGTCTTCGGTTCCTGCGCAGATCCGAAAGTCGTCGAACACGTTGCTTCCACCATCGAACGAACCCAGGAACGGATGCTCGACGCTACCAATGGGCGTCCACGAAATGCCCCCGAAGCTATAATCGCCAACAAGGGGCGCAACAACCGTGACGGTTGCCCCCTCGAACGTGACCGCCTCGTCGGGCATGCCGTCGCCGTTCACGTCGGCCGTTCCATTGACCAAATTCGCAAAACCACGAACGTCGCCTACGCTGGAAAGCGTATAGCTATCCTGCCCAGGGGTGTACCAATCGTATGTCGGATCGGTAGAAAGCGCATGCGCCAAAACGGGCCCCACGGCCAGGCACGCTACCACGAAAAACGCCGCGAAGGCGGCAATCACCCCACGTTTCAATTTGCTCATCGCATTCGTCCCTTCCTTCCGCAGCTTCCTTTTGCTGCGTTTTTCAAAACCAACTGATATTCGACAGCACTTTTGTTTGCGTCAGCTGGGTGGAAGTGACCAAACGACACGCGTTACCCCCGCCCCACACCGGCGCCGCATCGTGCCAAATGCCAGATACGGCTGGATGGATGGGATACCCTCTTAGTCCCAATTATTCATAGATAAGATAATTCAGGGTGGAGTATATTCTTGTATGCGAATAAAGTAAATAGAATTATTGGCTCCCTGCAAGAAGCAGGAGTTGCTGATGCGCCAACGAGCGCAAAGAGGGGAATCGCCATCAAGCGCATAGGAGCTTTGCGGGGTTACCGCTTGGGCGAGAAATCATATTCGAATATGAGCGCAAATAATAGAGGGACCGCGCTCAAATGAGACGCGGTCCCCTACATGCGGTTTGCCGTTGCTTCGCTTTTATATGGATTACGCTAATTCGCGCGAGCGATAACGCCAGCGGCAGCTTCGCGCTCCTCGCGCTCGAGCACGAGCTTCATGGCCGCAATGGCGCATTCGATCTGGTCGTCGCTGGGCTCGCGCGTCGTGAGGTACTGCATCTGCATACCCGGCCACAACACGACCTTCACCAGCGGGTTATCGGGATGGCTGCCCGCCCACTTCACCGTGATCTCGTAGCTGATGCCAGCGATGACGGGCATAAGCACGATGCGCGTAACAATGACGAGCGCCAGTTTAGGCAGCCCATCGGGAACGCCCCACGCGCCAATGAGCGCGTTGATGGGCGTAATGGTGTACACCAAAATGGCGATGACCATGACCATAATGAGGAACGCCGTACCGCAGCGCACGTGCAGGCGCGGGAAGCTACGGGCGTTTTCGGGCGTAAGCTCCAAGCCATGCTCGAAGCAATGAATGGTCTTGTGCTCGGCGCCATGGTAGCCGAACATGCGCTTAATGTCGGGCATGAGGCCAATGAGGGCGATATATCCCACGAAGACGAGCACGCGCAGCAAGCCATCGACCAGGTTCCATGCGAGCGTCGCCTGGTCATACTCACCCACAATGACGTTCGTGATAGCCGCAGGCGCCACGATAAATAGCACAATACCCAGCACCAGGCCCAGCACCATGCTCGCCGTCATGGCTCCACGGGAAAGCACGCCTTCATCCTGGCCTTCCTGAGCGGGCGCCTCTCCTGGATCTACGGCACGTGCGGATTCGGTGCCCAACTCGGGCGCGCCCTTGTCGCCGGGCTCTGCAGTACCCGGCTCGGTCACCACTTCCAACGTACGCTGTGCACCCAGGCCATCGACCATCTCGTCGGGATTGCCAAAATCACGCGACCAAGAAAACTCAGGGTCAGCCGGCTGAGCTTCAGCAACTTCCGCATCGTTCGCGTAAGGATTCTCCACCTGCTCGGAAGTCGCTTCGACACACGCGGGAACTTCGATATCGGCCTCTTCGTCTTCGTCGGCAAAGGCATGCGTAGCGGCAATTTCGAGCGCCTTGTAGCCCAGGGCAAGCGATTCCACGAAGGCCGTGCATCCACGCACGACGGGAACGCGCAACCAGCCGTTCTTCGCGCGGCCACTAGCCAGATCGTGCTCTTCCGTGTAGATGGTTCCCTGCGGTTCGCGCACGCCAACCGCCCAATTGAACTTGCCTCGCATCATGACGCCCTCCAAGAGCGCCTGACCACCCACATGGGTCTTCAGGGCGCCGTCTTCGGAAAACGCGCGGGACAGGTCGGACTTCTTCTTCATGGAACCTACTTCACGGAACGAAACACGATACAACTAAAGCGCTACAGGCTGGCGCGATCGATGCGCGGATACGGCTCCCCGCAGGTCATCTTACCCTCAGGGCAATGGCCACGCACGCAACCCGGGCCCGCATCGGCGAACACGAACGGGGCGAGCGGACGCACGAGCGCGAGCATCTGCCAGGCAAGCTCGCGAATCTCCCACTGCGCACGATTGCAGCAACGCTCGGAGAAGAAATGATACAGGGTGCGCGCATTCATGGTGACGACGATCTTCGACTCCGCCGCATTGGGAAGCAGGTAACGCGCGTCTTCGGCCGGAATGCCCAGCTCGAGCAGTTTGACGTAAGCGTCGGTAGCCGCATCGATGGCCTTCTGATAGACTTCAGCCGCCTCGGCACTTTCCGAAACGGTATTCGGCGTGACAACAGCAACGCCCTGCTTGAACTTCACATACCTCTGGCTCTGCTGGTTATAGCTGGCAATGCGATGGCGCACGAGCTGATGCGTAAGCGCACGGGAAACGCCATCAATGGCGAACGTGAACGAAGCGTGCTCGAGCGTGCTGAAATGCCCGCTGCTCATGATGGTGGAAAGGACGCTGTGAACGCGCTCTTCGGACATCGTCTCCATGAGCTCCGAAGCACCCACGGGGGCATAGCACAGACGCGCCGCCGTGGCGATGGCGCGCTCGGGGTCGGGGGTATGATACAGAAGTTCAACGTGCATAATCTACCTTCTTCCCACTCGAGAATAGTCTGCCTTCTACTTGTTCTACAATACCCTTGGTAGGCACCGAAAAAGGGAGCAAGATGACGAATCCGCATAACTCGCAGTCCAACGGCGAAACGATATCCCTCCTTCAGGAATCCGACTGGAACGAGGAATGGAAACGACTCCAGCGCATACGCCGTCGTGCCGACGACGCACAGTATTGGAACAAGCGGTCGAAGAACTTCAGCAGCAAGGACTCCCCCAGCCCCTACGTTTCCGCATTCCTGGAAATGGCAGCCGTGCAACCGGGCGAACGCGTGCTCGACATGGGCTGCGGAACGGGCAGCATCGCCGTGCCGCTCGCACTGGCAGGAAACCACGTCATCGCCGCCGACTTCAGCCAGGGCATGCTCGACGAAACCGCCGCACGCGTGGAAGTAGCCGAACGCGAACATAATGCGCATATCGCCGACCGCATCGAAACGAAGCTTATGAGCTGGGACGATGACTGGAACGAACATGGCATGAGCGCCCATTGCGTCGACGTTGCCATCGCCTCGCGCTCCATTGCCACCCACGACCTGCGCCAAGCGCTCATGAAGCTGAACCACGTAGCAAGCCGTCGCTGCTGCGTTACGCTTACCACAGGTTGCAGCCCACGCATGGACCGCAACGTCCTTTCGGCCATTGGCGTACGCAATCGTCACGGAAACGACGCGCAATACGCCTGGAACATCCTGCTCAACGACGGATTCGAACCAACATGCAGCTACATCCGCAGCACGCGCCTGGACACGTTCGACGACCTGGCAGATGCCGCCGTTGACTTCGGGCGCATGATCACCGACACGCTCGACGAGAACGACACGGAGGGCATCGCCCAGGCTAAGCGAAACCTGGAAACCTGGCTGCAAGACAACCTAGTACCGAACGAGCACGTAGGTAAGCCCGACAGCAAGGGCATTCCCCAAAAGGCCCTACGCTTGCGCAATCCACGCGTCATCACCTGGGCGTTCATTTCCTGGGAAACGAAATAGCCGCTACGCGCACCCATGGTCGAGCAGCACGAACAGCTCCTCGCGCGAATGAACTTCGAGCTTCTGGTAAATGTGCTTTACATGGGTGCGCACCGTGCTTTCCGAGATGAACAGCTTCTCGGCAATGTAGGCGTTCGAATGACCACGCCCCAAATACGATAGGATCTCGTTCTCGCGACGCGTAAGCTTCTGCGAAATGGCAGCGGGAATGGTCACGGTTGACGCACGATGGGAGCTCTGCTGGGAGCCATCGACATGCTCCGCGCGCGAAGCGGAAAGCTCGCCTTCCCCATCCACATCCGCTACGGCCGTAATGGTGCGCCATGATTCCCACCCCAGTGAAATGACCATGAGGGCGCAGTACACAGCGATGATCACGTAAATCACAGGCTCGTAGCTATCCAGGCCTCCGAATACGTTCACCCACATGAGCCCGCAAAACGATACGGCTCCGCCCAAAAACAGAGCGAGCCCCACAACGAACTCGCGACGGAACTCCCCCGCATGCATGACCGCAATGATCTGCCCTAGCGCGACAATGGCAAGCGCCGATAGAAATATGTACACAAGCCAAAGCGCCGCCCCATGGGGAAATGTGCCCGCGGGAAAGCTTACGAAGACGATGACCACGCCGCCAATGATGGGGGCTATCACGCGATAGATGAAGGCGGAAGCGGGCTTGTCCGTGCGAATAAACAAAATGGGCACGATGAGCAGGGCCGCAACAATTGCGCCAATGAACTCGGCATCAACCATGCCCCACAGCAGCACCTTGTTGATGCTCATCATGAACGCGTAGATGACCAGCCCAATGACGGGCAAATGCAGAACGTGGAACAGATTTCGGGTCGAGGCGAGCTCCCCTTCGCGCGTAGGGGCATCATCGGAGGCATCGCGCCTGGGAGGCTCCATGATAACCGGCAGCACGCCACCGGCGATCGCAATGAGCACGTATACCACTGCACGCGGATAGAGCGGCAGCGCCTGAAACCCAATGCCCACCACCGACGTGGCAATGCAGAGCAGTGAGCTGCAAACGAGACCTTCCCGAAAGTCGAGCGCCGAGAGGAACGCCGCCCAGCGCACGGTGATCACCACGGTGGAAGCGCCGCACACCGCGCCCGCAACTGCAACGGCAACAGACGGAACGGCCCACCCCAACGACAATGCCGCGAAGGCCACAATGGATGCAGCGTACAAAACGCTTGCACAGAGAAGCACGCCCCGCGGAGGATTCCACGAAACGCGACGCGAGCAAATAACGAGCACGAGCGATGCCGCCGCAAGGGCAACGAACATCGAGAAGATGTAGTACGGCATGAACCCCGATGCAACGGCTCCGCGGAAGATCGACGCGTTGGGCGAGAAAATGGGCGTGGTTACGGCAAACAGGCCAAAGAGCGCAATGCGCCACGCAAGCGAACGAGACAAACCAGACACGTCGAAAAGCCCTCCCTACAAGCTAGACGGTAGCGCGATTATACCCTCCCCCTCTCCCACTCACCATACGAGCATTTCCACTGACCAGGCACTTTGCGAAAATACCCCAAATCCGCGATGCCGCAAAAGGGCGCCCGCAAGGCAAATACCCCATTTCCGCAATTACGCGAAAGAGCCGAGCAGCCTAGGGTTGAGGCAGGTTAGGAGACAGACGCACACCGCGTCAGCGCCGTCATAAGGGATGGTCGGCGCTTACCACAAAGGAGGGAACCATGACCG
Organism: Eggerthellaceae bacterium; assembly: GCA_024691475.1. Classification (GTDB taxonomy): domain Bacteria; phylum Actinomycetota; class Coriobacteriia; order Coriobacteriales; family Eggerthellaceae; genus Denitrobacterium. Next base: position 14,232 of record JAILNP010000111.1, on the reverse strand, counting down.
AACCCGTACAGCTCTCGCGCAGGAATTTCCTGAAGGGCGGCGCCCTTGCATCGCTGGCACTAGGTGGAGCAGGCGCGCTTTCCGCGTGCTCTTCTCCCAAGGCCAAGACCGAGAGCACCGCAGCAGCGGCCGAGTCTTCCTGGAAGACCGCACCGAGCGAGGTGACCAGCTTCGAGAGCACCACGTCCTGCGACGTTGTCGTCGTGGGCATGGGCTACGCAGGCACCACGGCCTTCCGCGAGCTGGCAGAAGAGGGATACGACGTCATCCTGGTGGAAAAGCAGGCCGAGAGCACCTTCGCAGCCGTGGGCAACGAATTCGCCTCGCTTAATGCCAAGGTGCTGCAAGACCGCGGCGTACCGCACATCGACCCGGTTGAGTTCTACCAGAACTGGATGAAGATCACGGGCAACAGCGCGAACCAGGACCTGGTGATGAAATTCGCCCAGAACTCCGAGGCGAACTGCAACTGGTACCTCGACCAGTGCACCGAAGAGGACCTGGCCTCCATGACCACCTCGTTCTTCCCCAAGACCGAGCATCAGATGGACGAGCTTTCTGGCATCAAATTCTGGCCGAGCGTTTGCAGCTTCTACGGCGACTGCAACGAGACGAAGCTCATCGGCTACAACCGCGCAGCAGGCGAAAAGGCCGGCGGTACGGTGAACTGGGAAGAAGAAGGCCACTACGTCGTCATGGACAATGGCGAGGTTGCGGGCATCGTCACGAAGAGCGGCTCGGGCTACAAGAAGTACGAGTGCAAGGCGGTCGTACTGGCCACGGGCGGCTTCGGCGGCAACCAGGAAATGATGAACGACCTGATGTACGATGCCTACGGCAACCTGGTAGGCGACGAGCAGCTCTCCAGCATGAGCACCAACGACGGCGCAGGCGTGAAGATGGCCTACTGGGCTGGCGCGCACCTGGAGACCACGCCCGTCCCCGGCATGAACTTCCGCGGCCTTTCCGTGCCCGGCAAGATGAACTGCCTGCCCCAGGCCGTATGGATTGACGAAAACGGCAAGCGCTTCTGCAACGAGTACTATCCCACCAGCGAGCAGCGCGGCCTGACGACGCAGATTCGCGCCCGCAAGACCAAGTTCGCAGTTTGCGATGCGAACTTCCCCACGTACCGCCAGTACACCATTCCCCAGCACGCCGGCTTCACCGCTAGCGAGGAGAACATCGCCAGCCTGCAGGAAAGCCTGGACAAGGCATATGCCGTATTCAAGGGCGAAGCTACTGCCGATGACGCTTCGTCGGAAGCCGCCGCTGGCCCCATGACCACGGTGACCTACATCGCCGACGACACGCTCGAGGGACTGGCTGGCCAGATGGGCCTGACGGGCGATGCCAAGACGAACTTCCTGGAGCAGATCGCACAGTGGAACTCCTACTGCGCGGCAGGCGCTGACGCCCAGTACGGCCGCGACGCGAAGGTACTCTTCCCCGTTGACACGCCTCCGTTCTACGCCTGCACCTACGAACCCGAATTTGGCGAGACGATGGTCACCTGCGGCGGCATTATCACCGACGGCGAACAGAACGCCCTGGACGAGAACTTCGAGCCCATCCCCGGTCTATACGTAAGCGGAAACGACTGCGGCAAGCGCTTCGGCTACGAATACATCACGCCCATCCCCGGCTGCAGCCTGGGCATGGCCATCGTGCTGGGCCGCGAGGCCGGAAAGAGCGTAGGCAAGTTCCTGAAGGCATAACCAGATGCCCTTACGTGAACGAGGAACGGAGGTTTGTTCACGTAAGCATCGTGCATCTCATCCGCAAAACGCGTGAACGAGCCTCCGTTCCTCGTTCACGCTCAGCACATTCCGAAAGCACGGGGCCAATCCCTCCCTCGGCCCCGATGCAAGCGAATCCCGCCGGATCATCTATCCGGCGGGATTCGCCATTCCAGGGATATAGGCATGCGCTACAGCTCGATGCGCTCGAACATTTCCTTGCCAGCACCGCAGATGGGACATGTGAAATCATCGGGAAGCTCGTCTACGTACTCGATATGGCCGCAGAGCATGCACTTCCACCCCACCTTGGGAGCAGCATCTGCAGGGGCCGGCGCAGGCTCCTCGGCAATGTAGGACGAAGCCTTCGGAGGCGTCTTGCCGCCCTTCACCTGATGATAATAGGCATAGGTCATGGGAGGCTGCGTCGAGAGCGTTTCTGCCTGCTCGACCAGGCCGATGAAGAGCATATGGGATCCCAGGTCGAGCGTATGCTGCACCTTCACGGAAAAACGCGCGCACGCATGTTCCGCAACGTAGGGCATATCCGCCGCATCGAAGCAGGTCTGCGCCTGGGCAAATTTGTCGATATCGACAGACGAGTGGAAGCCGAAGGTACCGATGAGCTCGAGCGGAGCGGTCTCGTCGAGCACGCTCACCGCGAAGCGGCCTGCTTCCAGCACTGCCCCACACGTGGCATTTTCCTTGTTGATGGCCACGCTACACTGTTCGGGTTTTGAAGTTACCTGGGAAAACGTATTCACGACGCACCCAGCGTTCCCCTTCGCCCCCTTCGTAGAGACAATGTAGAGCCCATAGGATAGAGTACGCAGCGCCTTCGCGTCCAACATGACAAACCACCCTTCGCCAGATGACTATATGGTGGCATTGTAACGCCACGGAACACGCTGTGCGCAAACGGTTACCAAGCAAAGCGCGGGTGCGGTTTGCCATCCTTCACGCGCATCAACGCACACCCCGCATATAGCATGATGACGCCGCAACGGGAGGGTGCTGCGGCGTCGAAAGGAGGTAGGTTGTGGCGGCTTGGCGCTTGAGGGAGGAGAGGTTGCGCGGCTACCACAATCCCAGGGATATGTCGGAAACAGCGCCCAAAGGGGAAGGCGCTTCGCCCCATGCGGGGCACCAGCTGGAGCACGCTAGGCACGCTCCAGCTGGAAACGTCCTAGTACAGCGGGAACACCGAGGCACCCATCTGGTAGAACACGACACGCAGGCAGAGGGCTGCGACGAATGCGGCAACTACGCCGATTGCGCCCCAGGTCTTCCACTCGCCCTGCTTCTTGCCCATGTAGGCGGCAACCAGGCCAACCAGGGCGGCGATGATGGCGCATGCCGTGAAGGGCAGCACATCGCCGGCGAAGGGAGAAAGGCTCGCCGAGCTGGTGACGTCACGCGTAGGAGACGTGGGGTCGAACCAGTTCGCCACCGAGAAGAACGCGCTGGTGGAAGCACCCATGACGATCACGTAGATGACCGTGAGCGCAGCATTGAGGCCATGACCGATGAGGTTCACCTTGCCGCTGTACTCGGCAGCTTCGCCCTTCAGCTGGGCCAGAAGCGCCATGGTGGATGCACCGAGCGCGCAACCAGCACCCAGGATGGAGCCGATTTGCACGATGCTGTTCCACGCCGGACGCGAAGCCATCATGTAGCTGTGAGCGCACACGATGAGCAGCGCAACGGCAACAACGATCGCCAGAATGGCCAGCCAGGAAGGCAGCGCGCCTTCTTCGCCGGCACGACGCAGGTACACGAAGAACAGCACCATGACAATCACCATCACGACGATTGCGATGAGCTCCTGCGTAATGCCCGAGGTGATATGGCCGAAACCATTGAAGATGCGCTCCCAATGCTGCAGGTGCATGAATACGGCGATGCCGCCCACGACCAGCAAAACGAACGAAGTGATGAGGGCGCTCATCTGAGCCTTCGCTCCCTCACCGCGCAGCGCATACAGCCCCTGGGCGCCGAACAAGCCGGCGGACCATGCCATGAACGTGGTGAAGAGGATAAGAGGCCATTGCAATTCCATGGGTTACTCCTTTCCCTGCCACGTACGATTGCGCAGGATGTAGGCAATCTGGGGTCCATTACCAACGTCGGTGAGGTGATAGACGTCGCTATCGCTCCACTCTTCCAGCCATTCCTTGGCCGTGGTGCGCGATTCCTGCATGTCCTCATACGAGGTGGACAGGTCGTGCGTAGGCGCGGGCGCCTCGAACGTGGCGATGCCCTTTTCCACGTCGCCGAAGAAGCGGGCACGCGAACCGCACTGCATGACGCACTGAGGCAGCTCGCCCTGGGAAATACGCTGCTCGCACAGCGTGCACTTCTCGACCACGCGCTCCTCGTCGTTCAGGTAGCGAACGCCGTAGGGGCAGGCCATGACGCAGAACTGGCAGCCAATGCACTTGGACTTGTCAATCTGCACGGTGCCGTCCTCCAGCTTGTGGGAGGCCTGCGTGGGGCACACCTTCACGCATTCGGGGTTCTCGCAATGCTGGCACTGGATGGGAAGGAAGTACATTTCCACATCCGGCCACTGGCCGCTTCCGCCCGCCTTGGGCGTGGGGCCAATGCGCAGCGTCTTGATCCAGAAATCGCCCGGACGGACGCCGTTGACCGTCTTGCAAGCCGTCGAGCAGGCCAAGCAGCCTACGCAGCGGTTGAGGTCGGTCACGATACCATACTGAGTCATTTACATCACGCTCCCATCCCACTCGGGCTCGCCCTGCACGCGGGAACGAATGCCGGTGCCGGTGGGCAGCCACTGGCGCAGGCGCGGGTCGGATGCATCGTGAATGCACTCGGTGCCGTTGGGATCGCATGGTACGGGGTTGCCGAACGGAGAGTTTTCCGCCGTCGCCTTGTACACAATCGTCGGGGTGGAGCGCATCGTCGCGCAACCGCCAACGCAGCACTGGCCATACGGGTCGTTAACGACGTTGATGCCAACCAGTTCGAAGCCATGGGAGGCGTTATCGAACTCGGGGAACCACCACTGATGGTTCGCATTGACCACGCCTTCCGAAATGCCGTAATACAGGTCGAGCACTTCGCGAATCTTGCCCCAAGGCGTTTCGATCCATACCCAATCGCCCTGCTTCAGGCCAAGCCTCTCGGCATCCTTCGGATTCATCTCGATACGCGGCGAAGGCCATAGCTCGCGGCACCAGGGCAGCTGCCTGTGCTCGGAGTGGAAGTAGACCGGCTGACGGGAACCCGTGGTCATGAGGAAGCTATTGTCGGGATACTTCTTCAGCGTATCGGCATAGCTGTGATTCATGAAGTACGTATCGTCCGCCTGGTCGACCTTCGTGGCATCGTAGAGCTCCGGCTTCATGACCGGCGAGTCGGTAGGCTCACGATAGAGCGGGAAGCGGTCGTCATCGCCCTGGAAGTACTCCAGGTCGCCCTTCGCCCAGCGTGCATCGCTGCTGTAGTCGCTCACAAACTGGTCGTTGTCCAGAATGGGCAGCTTCTGTCCCATGTTGCAAATGTAGGCTTCGCAGGTGAGGGACCAGATTTCCACCAGACCGGAAGGCGTCATGAAGCCCGGGTGCGTGTCGATGAGCGGGAACAGGTTGAAGCCGCCCTGCTGACGACGCCAGCCCATCTCGTGACGACGGAAGGTGCCCCAGCGCTCGGGATGCCACTGGCGACAATCCATCCAGCCATGCTCGGTGAACCATTCCTTCGCCTGGGCCCACGTGGGACCATCGGGATACATCTCGGTCTTCCACTGGTCGACGTTGTCCTTCAAGATGCGGTCGTGATCGGGCCACAGGTAGCTGGCCTCGCCGTTGATGGCCTCCGTGTACACATCACCCAGCTTCTCGGTCCACTTGGCAACGTTGGTGCTGCTTGCGGGCTTCACGTTCACGATGTAGTCCTCGGAACTACCCGTAGCAGAGGTGTCGCGGGTATTCCAGGGCACGCCCATGGCGCGGTACATGCCGCAGTTCCAGTCGGGGTCGTAGATCGTCTCTCCCGGGGGCTCGATGGCCTTGCAGCCGCAACCGAACATGCCGCCAGCACCCTGGGACACGCGGGTGGTGTCGATTTCCATCCAGTGGTGGCACGGGAACACAATGTCGGCATTGCCGTTCGTGGGGCAGAACCACAGGTTGATGTCCACGAAGAAGTCGAGCTGGGTCATGGCGTCCCATGCACGGGCGATGTTCGCCATGTTCATGATGTCGCCAGACTGGCACACGCCACCATGCAGAGCGTAGGGCGTGGACTTCACGTTGTAGCCGACTTCCTTGTTGTCGTTCTTCATGCACAGAGACCAGTCGGGGTCCTGCAAGCCGCCATCCCATACGCAGTTGGCGTCGACCCAGCGAGCCCAGTAGCGGTTCAGCGGGAAGCGTTCGGCGTCGATCTCGCCCGCGTTGCGCGTGAAGATCGTCTTGGGATTCGGCCAGGCCTGCGAAGACCTCATGGCGCCGCCCATGCGCTTGGCGATGATAACGGCCTCGTCGTAGCTGGGCACCTTGTTGCCGTAGCGCTCGGCCAGAGGCGACTTCTCGTCGATGAGATACTGCACGAAATCCTGCATGTAGGCAGCCATTTCGTCCAGGCTCTTGTCGCGGCCCGTCCACGTCTTGGCGGAATCGCCATACGGATCGGATGCCTGCATGTTGGAACGACCGGGATTGCCGTCGAACTGGCTCTTGCAGGAACCGCGGTTGCCGGCGGGCTCGTCGGAATTACCGGTAACGCAGCTCATCATCTGCAGAATGCGGCAATTCTGAATGGAGTTGCCGTTCTGGTCGGTGGCCAGCTGGAAGTGGATGCCGCCATTGCCGTGACGCGCGTCGAGACGCGTGGTCCACAGCTTCACGGCCTTCTCGTTCAGCTCGCCGGAAACGCCCGTGATCTCCTCGACCGTATCCCAGTCGTACTGGCTGGTAAGGTCATGGAAGCCATCCCAGACGGTGCGGCACTTGTAGGTATTGCCGTCACGCAGGGTCACCTCGACCACGCCGGGGAACAATGCGGGCTTTTTGGGCAGGCCAGCGGGGTTGGTGGTTGCGCCCTTCTCGTTGCCGGCATCCCAGTAGGAATCGAACTGGCTGTCGGCGGGATCGCACCACACGCTGGGGTCGGGCAGCCAGGCGTCGGCCACCAGGCCCGTAAGGGGATGCGAGATGAAGGAACCCGTGGTGGGAACCTTGTGCGTCTCGCCTTCCCACTTGCCCTCTTCGGCATCCCAATAGGTAAGGCGGTTGTTGTTTTCGTCCCACACCATGAAGCGGGAGTACTTGCCGCCTTCCTTGATGTCGGCTTCGGTGATGAGCTTCGTGCGCATGTCGATGCCGCCGTTGCCTTCCACCAGCCAGCCGTCGGTAAGCCAGGGCTTGTCATCGCAGTACAGGAACGGGGCGTTGCTCCAACGACGCACCATGGTATCGTCGTATGCCTCGTTTTCGATGATCCAGTTGAACCAGCCCAGAGCCAGTGCGCCGTCGGTGCCGGGACGCAGGGGCAGCCACACATCGGCTTCCTTGCCCAGCGGCGTGACGCGGGGGTCGACGTCGATATGGTACTTCGCGTGAGGCGCGACGTCGGAAATGGTACGGTTCGTGGTGTCGTAGTTGGAGTACTCGACTGCGGTGCCCCACTGCAGGTACACCTTCGGCTCGGCTTCCACTTCCATCCAGGGCGAACCCATTTCGTCGGTCATGATGCCGCCCCAGTGGCGCGGGCCCTTGCACACCTGGTATGCCAGATGCGCGTTCGGGGTGCCAAAGAGCTGCTTCATACCCTGGTAAGGGCCAAGCGACCACACGCGCGACGTGCCGCACATCACGAAGATGCTCTGACCGCCGTACTTGTCGACGCATTCACCCAGACCCGCACCGGCCAGCTCGAACGCTTCGTCGAGCGTGATGCGCACCCAACCGGGATCGTCAGAACCCTTGGGGTTGGTACGCTTGACCGGGTAGCGGAGTCGATCGGGGTGATACGCCGCTTGCATGGAAGACTGCGACTTTGCGCAACAATGACCGCGGCTTTGCGGTGCACTCTCGTCTCCCTCGACCTTTATGGCTTTGCCATCCTGCACGGTAACCCACACACCGCACTCGACCTTACCGCACGCACGGCAGCATGTACGTACATGCTTTAGTTCGCCGGTAGAGGTGTTGGTAGTCTCGGCAAGAGCCTGCATGGGCTCCACAGCCGAAGAACTAAGCGCGGCAGCGGCACCAGTGATTGCCAGCGTCTTCATGAACCCACGACGCGACATGGTGAGCTGTGCCATTAGATCCCCACCTTTCTCTCTCTTCGCTTTCCGTCTGCTTACTTCCTAAGCGAAGCACGGCACCCTTTGTCCAACCACTCCCCTGGTTAGCTTCCCCGAAGGCATAGGTGCTCCTTTAGGCTGATTCAAACTGTACGAAGATAAGAAGTACGGGCATCGTAGCGCCCCCATGATTTAGGCACAGGAAGGCATCATATTAGTCGTATGATTTATACATCTTCCCAGGTAGATAGCATATTAGCCATCTGCTGCACCCCAGTGACTAATGCTAGAATAACCCAAGGGCGTTTGGGGCCCATGGCGCAGGGGACGAGGTGCGCCATCACGCGCAAGGACAACAAGGGGACGGCGCGTAGGGAGGAGATGGCAGCTGTGAAGCTACCGAACATTACGGTGGAATTCCGCGAAGAGGAGAGCTGCGCCCTGGGGCGCATTTCCATTACACTCATTCTGGGCATGGCAGCCCATATCGCATGGATGTACCTATTCATCTTCAATGGGCCGCGCTTCTTCTTCCCCAATTTGGAAGAACCCGGTCGGCTGTTCTTCATAAGCTCGCTCGTTACGTTTGCGATAACGCTGCTCGGCTACGGAATCTTCCTGAAGCAAGCGCGCGCCCTATTCGACTCGATCAAGCAGCGCCGACGCAATCGCGGTATCGCCGCATTCCTGGTGTTCGCGTCCATGGCGCTCATGCTGTTCGCCAATTACACGGGCATTATGCCACACGCGTGCTCGCTCATAGCAGGCATTATCTCCGGAATTGGATCGGCGGTTCTGCTCATGAGCTATGGCGTGTCGTCGTCCGTCTGCGATTTGCCCACCATCACCATCAGCATTTCGGTGGCCCTGTTCATCGCCATGGTGGCCTTCGTGCTCGTAACGAAGATAGGCAATACGTATCCGGCAGCGTGCATCCTATTCACGCTGCTGATGCCCCTTGTCGAGGTAATCTGCCTGAATCGATGCTCGCACAACCTGGTAGATCGACTGGAATTCAACGGCCTCACCACTCCCGTGCACACCATGCCCTTCGCAACGCACGTGTGCCTGCCCAGCATCGCATTCGGCATCATTCTGGGAATCACCCGCGCACGCGTGGCGCACGTACCCCACGACCCCACCGAATATAACGACATCATCCTGTTCGCCCTCATGGCAGCCATATTCGCGCTTGCCATCATGCTGGGGTCCATGCTGTTCCAGCGCAAGAACAACAACTTCTCGTTCCGCACCATGCTGCCCGTAAGCGCCCTTCTGCTGGCGCTGCTGGTCATCCCCGCATGCAACCAGATGCCGTACGCCACGTTCTTCCTGTTCGGGGCATATATCATGATGGAAGGTTGCATGTGGATCTTCTATTCCGACATATCGCAGACCTACCGCGTTAGCGCATTCACCGTGTTCGGATTCGGACGTGGCAGCCTAGCGCTTGGCGCGCTCACGTCGTACCTGCTCGAGATAAACAACGTACCCGTATACGATTCCACGAACAACATCGCGGCATTCATCGCATTCGCGTTCGTCCTGTTCTCGTTCGGGCGTTCCCTGCTGCCCACCAATACGGAACTGCGTGACACGCTGAAACGCGGGCGCATGTGCCCCGCTCTCATTTCCAACGACGAACTCGCCCTGCACGATGTAGTGAGCATGAGCAAACAAGCGATACGCACCATTGACGATGCGCAGGCGAACGTGCTCAAAGCAGGCAAGGCCGAAAGCAGAGAAGAACATCCGGAGGACAAGACCGGCGCAACCCCGAAACCCTCTACCGCAACCACGCACGATGGCGCCCACAAGCAGGGCATCTTTAAGCGCAAGTGCTCGCTCGTCGCCGAAACGTACCTGCTCTCGCGCAAGGAGACCGAAGTGCTCTTCCTACTGGCCAAGGGACACAATAGCGCAGCCATCCAGGAACGCCTGTACATCAGCGCTGGCACGGCCAACACGCACATGCGCCATATCTACCGCAAGCTCAACGTGCATAGCCAGCAAGAGCTCATGACGCTCGTGGAGTCGACCTGGGTGGAGGAATAGACCCGCACCCTGGGCTTGCCCCCTTGGGAGTCTTCTCGGGGCGGAGCGGGCACCCCCTCGCGGGACATCGCTTTCGGGTTCTACGTTGCGTAAAGCCCACTGGGCTTTACGCTAACTTGAACCCTTCGCTGCTTCATGCTTTTACTTGGATTTTTCGCATACAGCGAAAAATCAGGCCCAGCTAAGCTGGGCCGAAGGGAGTGCTTTCAGAATGTCCCGCGAGGGGGTGCCCGCTCCGCCTTGCAGGCGTTCGGAGGGACGGGTCGCAAATTCCCAGCACAGGGTACGTGTTGGAGGGAACAAGCCGTGGGGCCAGTCGAAGGGTTTATAGAATCCCGCAGTGGGTGCCCGCTCCGCCTTGGTAGGCGGTCGCCGTTGCGGCTGAGGCTCGCCCGCCCAGGCTGCGTATTGGAGGGAGCAAGCCGTTTGACCGATTGGGAACGATTGGCGCCTTCGGCGGGACGACAATCGTGATCTATTACATGGTGGCGGAGCCGATGACAAAGAGGACGAAGCTTATGAGAACCATGGCGATACCGATAATGAGGACGATCGTGTAGGGCTTGTTCGAACCATAGTGAAACGGCTGCGCATCCTTTGGCTTTTTGGGGTTGTACCAGATGGTGCACGTATCCCCCACGTTATGCGCTTCCTTGCTGATGATCGTCGAGGTAATGCGATACTCAACGTCTTGCACGGCATACGAGTAAACATACGAATGACTTACGTTTCCCTGGGAATTGCGATGCCTACGAATATCCACCAGCGTACCCTGCACCTGCTCTGAACAGCGCTTATTCTTCCGCTTATTAATGGGATAGCAAATTAGAAAGATGACGCCCAAGAGAAATAGAGCGAACCCAGCCATAAACACAACGCACCCCCAACCCACGGCTCTGCACTTGCGGTTCCATTATACGTCTCACAACCCAATCAGAACCACACTGCGAAGAGCACAGCGAATTCGCCCCGAGGAGTATCAATCTGAAACTCCCCCACGTGTCCGCCGGAGAGCGAAGCGAATCCGGCCCGGAGAGCCACAACCCGGACTCCGGAGTTCCGGCCGGTTAGCTATCAGGAGCGCCGACCATCCCGAACGAGAGCCAGCCTGGGTCGTGAGCTGCGACTTCGGTCCCGCGGGGTGTCCCCTGCGAGGCATTCTGAAAGCAATCCCCTAGCCCAGCTTAGCTGGGCGCCGATTTTTTCGCCGTAGCGAAAAAATCAAAGTACTCGCATGAAGCAGCGAAGGGTTGGGCCCCTGGCAGCCCAGTGGGCTGCCAGGGGCCCAACCCGAAAGCGATGCCCCGCGGGGGACACCCCGCGGGACCCCAATAATCCCCCAGCCCAAACCCAAAGCAAGGTTATCGTTCGTACACTTGGTCGGTGTTCATGAAGAGCTCGGCCTTATGCCAGATGGTATGCGCCGTCCCCTCCTTCACGGCGCGCGGCGTCATAGTATAGCGATCAGTCATGCCGGCAAGCATGTCGCGCGCAAATACCTCCTCGGAAATGGTGAGCGCACCCGTGGGGCAAATCGCAGAACACGTACGACACTTCACGCAGTCGCCCGGGTAATGCTCCACGCCAAAGGCGCCATCCTCGTCAACGAAGCGAGCGAGCGCACCCGTAGGGCAAAACGTCGAGCACATCTGGCACGATGAACACGTATCGGTATCGATAATCACATGCCCCCACAAACGCGTATCGATCATCACGTCTTCGGGCTCGCCCAACGTAGCGAGGGAATTTAACAGGGCCTCACGGCGATCGGGCAGAAAATGAGGCAACGTGCCATCGTCCATGACCTTCATGTAGCGCGGCTCTTCCTTCTTGGAAGCACCATACTCGCCCAGCGCATCACGCACCGCATAATCCACGGCAATCGCGCCCATACGCGCACCCTCGCGTTTCGACGACTCGAAGAACGCGCGCTTGCCCTTGTCGTAGCCATCATCCTTGGCGCGCGTGCATTTCGGCAGCTTATCGGCTAGGCGAATGTCCGCCGACGCACCCCAGGCCTCCAACAGCTGGCGTTCGGTATCGCACACGCGCTGCACCATCTCAAAGCCCGTGGCATGCGCGCATGACTCGCACGCACCGCGCACAAGCACGATGCTCTTCGCCCCCTGGACAACCAGCTCGGTTAGCGCCGATTCCTCGACGCGCCCCAGGCATTCCACGCGAACGACCGCATCGCGATCGACCAAATCACCCACGCGGTCAAGCAGCGTGCCACACGCAACCGTAACGACGCCGTCGCACGTTTCCGCAACCGCAAGGCACTGATTCATGAACTCCGCGTCGTTGGGATGATGCGCCTCGAGCGCGCACGTGGGGCAGATAGTCGCGCACGTGCCGCATCCAATACAGCGCTCGGGCGAAACCGTAAGCTCTTCCCCATCGAAGTGAATGCACCCCGTGGTGCAAACGCTCGCGCAACGCAAGCAGTCGGCATTGCGATTGCGAACCTGAACGCAACGCTCGCGGTGAACGGTAATGTACGAGCTTTCGAGCTCTTCGATCAAGTTGACCATAGAAGCGATCTTCGGCATATTCCCCACCTGCCATATTCGTGTCACCTTGCAGATACACCCACGTTTGACCTGCAATTTCTCGTCTAAAGGCATTCTATTTCGCTTTTCATATCCCAAATCATAGAGGCCATATTATTTGCCATATGAAAGGGATTCCTATACTTGCCCCCGATGGACGGGCGCGGCGACGAGAGAGCACCGTGCCATTGGGGAATCAAAGGAGGAGTCATGGTCATGATTCGGCCATCCTTGACCCTTGTGCTCGATTTGGACGAGCGAGCAGCGGGCGAGGAAACCATTCTCGAAATCAAGCGGAACTACGCATATGTGTGTACGCCCGTGATTCGAACCCATGCGGCGGAAAGCGAAGATGAACCCGTGCGCAACACCGCACGCTTCATCATCAATATGGGCACGTACAAGTACCTGCTTTCCTCCGACGAGGGAGCCGATGACCGCTGGAATGAGATCGTGGAACCCTGGATTGGAAACATGTTCCACAAAGTGGGCAACACCATGAAAGTGTTCAACGACCGCCAGCGCAAGATCAAGCTGCCCGAAATCATCTTCGAGCGCGTCAATCTGGAAATGCAGGGCGGCGCCTTCAACGTAAGCCTGCACACCGATCCCATCAGCTTCATCAATCCCGAGCTCAACGCCCAGGTGGGATTGGCTCGCATACTACTCAACGACGGTACGCTCGCGGGCGCCGTGCGCGTCGAAGCACCCTCCGATGCATCCTGGCTATCCCAGAACGAAAGCGCCTGGAATGCATGGGTCGATGAGCACCCCGAAGCATTCGAGCCCACGCCCGAGCCAGAACCCGAAACCGAAGGTGAAGCAGAAGAACAGCTCACGCGCGAAGAATGGCTCGAACGCGACAAGGAAGCGAAGAGCTACGAGAACACCGCCGTGCCCGTAACGGATTCCGAATCGCTTCCGCCCATTCCCCACGAAGAGGAAGAGGAGGAGCCCGAGCAATTCGATTTCGACGTGGACTACCACATCTGGAACGTGACGTTCGAAGACGGCACCACGCGCATCTTCGACGCGAACGAACGATCCTTCGTCGAATAGCAGGGCATCATGTTGGAATCAGCGCAAAGCCAGGTAGCAAACGCACCTGAAATCACCTACGTGAAATGGCGCACGCCCGGTGAAGAGCTATCGAGCACTGCGCTCATCGTTGCGCACCTTACGCGCGAGCGCATCTGCCGCCCCCGGCGCATTTGCGTAGCCGTGCCAAACCGCACGTGGGCAATACGCATGCGCGAAGTGCTCGACGACATGGACCGCAACACGGTGGGATTGCACACCAAGCACGTGAAGATTGCGTATTACAACGCCATCGAAGACAACTACGACTGGCTATTCCTCATGGGCTGCGTGGATGGATTCATCCCGCCTGCGCAGACACCGGGAACGACGCGATCAAACGACGAATCACGTGCCGCGTGGAGCAAAGCCTTCAGCCACGCCACCAAGCGCGTAATCGCATCGAGCTTCGCGAAAGCAGACGCCGCGTTCGCCAAGGCAGCGGGCATACAGAGCAACCGCCGAAAAATGGAGCATGGACGCGTCATGGCCATGTGCAAGCCAACGCCCTTCCTTCGCGACAAGGGGCGCT
>JAILNP010000120.1:0-9977 GCA_024691475.1 Eggerthellaceae bacterium | reverse complement strand
ATGAACAGGTCGACCACTCCGTCGATATATGCGTCGATCTGGGCTTTCTGCGCGGCGATTTCGCAGGGCGAGCCGTGGAATACCGAATGGTAGTAGATTTCCTTTAGCTTGTTCAGATAGCTATCGCGAAAGCAGTTCTGCCCGGTGTGGTGGGGGAGCTGCGCGAAATAGCCGCGCTCCTGGCGTGCCATGCAGAAGAGGGCAGTGCAGGCTTCCTGCGTGTACAGGCCCTCGTCGCACATTTCGGCAAGCGCGAACGGCACGTCTAGGATAAGGTCGTTGATGTCGCGATAGCAGTTGTAGAACGTCTGTCGGGCCGCACCCGATTCTTCGAGCACGTCGCGGACGGATATCTTGTTGATGTCTTTTTTCTCGCATAGTACGAGCATGGCCCGTACAAAGCGGTCCCTTGCAGCTGGGGTGCCTCTCCTCATGCGCCCTCCTCTGTTCCCTCTCGAGGGGGATTCTAGCACGCGTATACGTAACTGTGTTTCTCACGCGTAAAGGTGTTACGAATTGCGGTTTCGTCTTACGGAAGGGCGAATCCGCATCGGGCATGATGCCTGGCAAACGTGCTTTTGCTCCGTTCGCGGGAATTTTGGGAAACGGCTTGCATCGTCAGTTAGGTTAGACTAACATCCGCACAAGTTAGGAATGTCTAACCATAGCGGAAACGAAGCGAGGTCGAATGGGCGGCGAAAATACGAACGCAAAACTGGCGAAGAAGATCGTCCACAATTGCGCTCCCACGTTGGCTGCCTTGAAGCCCGCAAACCTCTTCACCGTGCACTTCATGGATGCGCGCAGCGGCAATGCCTGCGCGCAGGAGCGCGCGAGTCGCATCGTGCGCGAGGGGTTTGCCACGGCGCTGCGTTCAGCGCGCGAGCAGCTGGGGTCGGGCGGCGTGAGCGTGCGCGTGCTCGCCGTGCGTCCGGGGAATGCGCTCGTGCTGGTGTTTCGTCCTGAATTGGTTGCTCGTGCGTTTGCAAACTCGCGCGCGAGTGCATACCTGCGGTCGCTTGGCTACGACGTGAACTCGCTTGATGCGTGCATCGCCGAGCTTGCGCGACGCGTGCGGGCGAGCGATGCGCTTGCGGGCGCCGATCGCAGCAGGGCGTTTCCGCATGAGGTTGGCTTCTTCCTGGGCTATCCGCCCGAAGACGTCATCGCCTTCATCGAAGGCGGTTCGGAATGCCTGTGCACGGGATGCTGGAAGGCGTACGGCGATGCCTGTTCTGCACAGGCGTGCTTTGAGGCCTATCGGCGGTGCGTTCGCATGATGGACCGGCTGCACGAGCAGGGCGCGCCTCTGCGTTACCTTGCGCAGCTCGAAGCGGCGTCGTAATTGCAATGGTTTCTATAATCCCCAACAGAAGGAGATTCTCATGAGCAAAGTGGCAGTAGTGTTCTGGAGCGGCACGGGCAACACCGAAGCCATGGCAAACCTGGTGGCCGAAGGCGCCAAGGACGCCGGCGCGGAAGTCGACGTCATTCAGGCTTCCGATTTCGATTCCGCGAAGCTTGCCGAATACGATGCGGTGGCGTTTGGCTGCCCCGCCATGGGCGACGAAGAGCTGGAGGATACGGAATTCGAGCCCATGTACGACGAAGTCGAGCCTGCGCTCGACAGCAAGAAGGTTGTGCTGTTCGGCAGCTACGACTGGAACGATGGCGAGTGGATGGACCTGTGGCGCGAGCGTGCCGAGGGCAATGGCGTGAACGTGGTCGATTCCGTTATCGCGAAGGATTACCCCGACGACGATGCCGAAACCGCCTGCAAGGCAGCTGGTGCCGCTCTGGCGTAGGCGTTCGCATTTGCGCGAAATGAGCGAGCGACGGGGTGCCGCCCCGTCGCTCGTTTGCTGTCGAGTGCGTTTTCTAGTCGTTGGAAGTTGAGCACATAACGCCCATGCTTCTCCCGTATACTTCGTTCGAGCAAGACGAGATGCGACAAGGAGAATGCATGATCGAAAAGGATTTCAAGACGCGCGGCACGTGTTCGCGCATGATTCACGTGAAGATCGACGACGAGGGCATTGTGCGTGACGTGCAGTTCGTAAAGGGCTGCTCGGGCAATACGCAGGGCGTGGCGCGCCTGGCCATTGGCCGCCCCGCTACGGAAGTTGCCCAGACGCTGCGCGGCATTCAGTGCGGCCCGCGTCCAACCTCGTGCCCCGACCAGTTGGCCCAGGCCATCGACCAGGCCCTGCAGGAAAACGCCTAATCGTTTCGCGCATTACATATCCGTCTGAAGGCCCACGCCCTGACCGCGTGGGCTTTTTTATGCCGTTTCGCCTGCGTATTGGCGTTACGCGGCGTGTAGTCATTGCGTTTGCGCGCTTTCGGGTTTATGCTTACCGCCGTAAGGCAAGCCTAACTAGACGTGAACCGAAAGGAATAGTATGTCAAAGAGGGGAATGGGGGACTCTCAACCTCGGGAAAAGAAGAAGGGGGAAATAGCTCAGCTATTGGAATTCGCGGACGACCGTAAGTGGCTCACCATTGCGGGTTGCGCCCTTACGGCGTTGGCGATGGTCGCCGATATGGTTCCCTACGTGTGCATTTGGCTCGTCGTGCGTGACCTGGTGATGGTCGCGCCCAACTGGTCTCAGGCGGGCGATGTTGCCATGTACGGCTGGGTTGCGTTGGCGTTCGCGCTCATTGGAATCGTTCTGTATTTCACGGGCCTGCTGCTTACGCACTTGGCGGCGTTTCGTTTAGCCTCGAACATTCAGAAGCGTGGGGCCGAGCATATGATGCGCGTGCCGTTGGGCTATTTCGACGACCATGCAAGTGGTCTCATTCGTCGTCGCATCGATGGTGCAGCTGCGGAAACGCATTCGCTTGTAGCGCATAACCTGGCCGATATTGCTGGCACCGTCGTGATGTTCGTTGGCGTGGTTGTGATTCTGTTCGTATTCGACTGGCGCATGGGTCTTGCGTGCTTCGCGGCTGCGGTTATTTCGGTTGTCGCCATGTGCTCCATGATGGCGGGCAAGAACGCAAATCTCATGACCGAGTATCAGACGGCACTCGACAAGATGAGCAAGGCTGGCACGGAATACGTGCGAGGCATTCCCGTGGTGAAGGTGTTTCAGCAGACCATCTATTCGTTCAAGGCGTTCAAGAGCGCTATCGACGAGTACAGCGAAAAGGGCGCGTATTACGAAGGCCACGTGTGCAAGGTTCCGCAGAGTATCAACCTTACCGTTCTCGAGGGTGTGTTCGCGCTCATGGTTCCGGTGGCGTTGCTGCTGGCTCCTGCGGCTCTTGAGGGTGACTTTGCGCAGTTTATCGTTGACCTTGCGTTCTACGCCATCTTTTCGGCAATCGTTTCCACGGCGCTTTCGCGCGTGATGTTCGCTTCGGCTGGTTTCATGATGGCCAGCGATTCGCTTTCGCGCATCAACAGTGTGCTCGACGCTCCGCTGCTGTCCGTTGCCGAAAACCCGCAGAACCCGCGCGACGCGAGCGTTGAGTTCCAGGACGTGACCTTCACGTATGCGGGTGCCGACGTGCCCGCGGTGAAGGGGGTTTCCTTCCGCGTGGAAGCTGGGAGTACGGTTGCCCTGGTGGGGCCCAGCGGTGGCGGCAAGACTACGGTCGCAAGCTTGGTTCCCCGGTTCTGGGACGCGCAGGAAGGCCGCGTGTTGGTGGGCGGTGTGGACGTGCGTGAAGCCGACCCACATGCGCTCATGGACCACATTGCCTTCGTGTTCCAGAACAGCCGCCTGTTCAAGATGAGCATCATGGAAAATGTGCGCATGTCGCGCCCCGAAGCCAGTGACGAGGAGGTCATGGCTGCGCTTTCCGCAGCTCAGTGCGACGATATTCTTGCCAAGATGCCCGACGGGGCCCAAACGCTAGTGGGTAGCAAGGGCGTGTACCTTTCCGGCGGCGAGCAGCAGCGTGTTGCCTTGGCGCGTGCCATCTTGAAGGACGCGCCCATCGTGGTGCTCGACGAGGCCACGGCGTTTGCCGACGCGGAAAACGAGGCGCTCATCCAGAAGGCCCTCGGTACGCTCATGCATGGGCGTACCGTCATCATGATTGCGCATCGCCTTTCCACCGTGATTCATGCCGACAGCATCGTGGTGCTGAACCGCGGCGAAATCGTGGAAAGCGGCACGCATGACCAGCTGGTAGACGCAGGTGGGTTGTACGCCCGCATGTGGTCCGATTATCAGCAGGCCGTGCAGTGGAAGATTGGCGGGGAGGTAGCCTAATGTTTGGAGAGAAATTCAAGCGCAAGTACGCCCTCACCGACCAGGGCGTGCGCAATGCGAAGCGCGGTACCGCGTGGACGGTCATCGTGAATTTGGTTGTCATGGGCGGCGTTGGCATTCTGTACATGCTCATGAAGCAGTTTATGGCAACGTATACCGATGGTGCGGAGCTGCCTTCCGTAGCACTGTACGCGGGGCTGCTCGTTGTGTTTTTGGTGCTGTCGTTCATCGCGCATTATCAGCAGTATGAAAACACCTATGGTGTCGTATTTGACGAGGTTGCCACGTTGCGTTTGGGGCTGGCGGAGCGCTTGCGCAAGCTGCCGCTCGGCTTCTTCGGCAAGCGCGACTTGGCGGATCTCACGGAAACGATCATGACCGACGTGAAGCGCATGGAAAAGGTCTGGTCGCACGTCATTGGCTACCTGTATGGCGGTTATATCTCCACGGCGATTATCGCCATCTGCTTGTTTGCGATGGACTGGCGCATGGCGCTTGCCTGCTTGTGGGCGGTGCCCGTAGCGTTCGCCTTGCTCTTCGGGTCGCATAATTCGACTACGCGCACGAGCTCCGAAGCGCGCGAGGCTGCGGTGGAGATCAGCGATGGCATTCAGGAGCTGCTGGAGAACGCACGCGAGCTGCGCGCCACTAATCAGGAGGAACGCTATCTTGCGCGCCTGAACAAGACCATTGACGATGGCGAGAAGATTGCCATTCATGGCGAGATCTTTACGGGCTTGTTCGTGAATGGCGCTCAGGCCATCATGCGTCTGGGTGTGGCAACGACCGTGCTCACGGGTGCGTGGCTTATTGCCACGGGGCAAACGGATTTCATGATGCTCTTTATGTTCTTGCTGGTCATCACGCGTATTTATGCGCCGTTCGACCAATCTTTGGCCCTCATTGCGGAACTGTTCGTTTCTCAGGCTTGCGCCGAGCGCCTGCAGCATATTTATGACGAGCCACTTGCCGAGGGCAGTAAGACGTTCTGGCCGAATGGCTACGACATTGAGTTCCGCGATGTCGAGTTTGGCTACGGTGACGAGCGCGTATTGAATGGCGTGAGCTTTACCGCGCGCCAGGGTGATATTACGGCCTTGGTGGGCCCCAGCGGTTCGGGCAAGAGCACGTGTGCGCGCTTGGCGGCGCGCCTGTGGGATGCGCAGGCTGGTTCGGTGACCGTGGGTGGCGTGGATATCAGCACGATCGACCCTGAAGTGTTGCTGGGCGACTACTCGATGGTGTTCCAAGACGTCGTGCTGTTTGACGACACGGTGATGGAGAACATTCGCCTGGGCAGGCGCGGTGCGAGCGATACCGAGGTGCTGGAGGCTGCGGCCGCGGCGAACTGCGACGAGTTCGTATCGATGCTGCCGCATGGGTACCATACGCGCATCGGCGAAAACGGCAGTCGCCTTTCCGGCGGCGAGCGTCAGCGTATTTCCATTGCGCGTGCGCTGCTGAAGGATGCGCCCATCGTGCTGCTGGACGAGGCAACGGCTTCGCTTGACGTTGAAAACGAGACGCAGGTGCAGGGCGCGCTTTCGCGTTTGCTTGCTGGCAAGACGGTGCTCGTTATCGCGCATCGCATGCGCACCGTGGAAAATGCCGATCACCTGGTCGTCTTGAAGGATGGCAAGGTGGTTGAGGACGGCTCGCCCAGCCAGTTACTCTCCATCGAGGGTGGCGTGTATCGTCATATGCTCGAGCTGCAGAAGGAGAACGCCGCCTGGGCGGTGTAGCGTTGTCGCTGCGCGGGCCCGGCGTTTGGGCTCGTGCGTATTGCGCCAGGTGGTCATCCGCTCCGCATGTGCCGCTTTGCGTTGGGGTGCCTGGCGGGCTCGTTTGTGCGGGATGTGACATAGTGCGTTTCGTTTGCGCAAGGGCGTCAGCGGTCGTGTTCGTATTGGCGCGCAAAAACGCGCTCTAGGCAAAGGGCTACGGCGTATCGCTGTAGCCCTTTTATGTTGAGTTACAATTGTCTCTTAAATGGTGGAGGTTGCGTCTATCGTGATAAGCGCTCTATATGCTTGAGCGTGGGGCGCGTTGGGGCGCTTCGCTTTGAATTCGATGTACGAGATGAGCCGCCGCGTAACGTTGCGCGGTTGTGCTGAGTGGGGTAGAGAATGACGTTTGAATCTCAGGAAAAGCCTGTTTACGAGTACGCGACATTTCCAAGGCAGTTCCTGTCGTACAAGTGGTACAAACCCATATTGGTGTTCGTGCTGGCTTTCGTGTTCATGACCGTTTTCCAGGTCGTAATCCTCCTTGCGGCAATTATTTGGCAGGGCGATTTGTCCCTGCTCGACAGCATGACTGCGGGCTACGACGGCATGGACGCTTTTTCGGGGCCGGGCGCGTTTGCTGAGTTCGGCTCGATTGCCGTTATGCTGCCCTCGATTGCGCTTGCGGCGCTTATCGTGCGCGATCGCCCGTATTCCTCGTATACGTCTTCGCGCGGTGGCTGGAACTGGGGTGCGTTTGCGAAATGCCTTATTGTGGCCGTGGTCGTGATGGGCATCAGCACGTTCGTGGGTGCTTTTATTCCCTCCGACGCCCCCGAGCCCAATCACGTGATTCAATTTACGGTGGTGGGCTTTATCGTGTGCACGGTGCTGCTGCCCCTTCAGTGCATTGCCGAGGAGTACGTTTTTCGCGGCTTCTTTCTGCAGACGTTTGGCTCGTGGTTCAAGTTGCCTGTGGTGGGCGTTATCGTTTCGGCCGTGGTGTTTGCGGCGGGGCATCCATACAACGATATCGGAGTTGTTCTCATCTTTGCGGGTGGCATTATCTGGGGCGTTGTTGCGTGGCAGACGAAGGGCCTCGAGGCATCGAGTGCTGCGCATATCGTTAACAACTACATTGCGTTCTACTCGATGGGCTTTGGCCTTCAGGCGCAGACGAGTCAGGTGGATGTCGCCTCGCTTGTCGTTGGCGTAGTGACGGACGCCGTGTTTGCCGCGGCTGTGATCTACCTTGGCAAGAAAGGCCACTGGTTCTCTTCGAAGGGCGACGGCGCTGCGGCGTTCAATGCCCGCGTGAGCGCCAGGCTGCAGGCGAAAGCCGCTCGCAAACAGGCAGGCCGCGGCTACGTTCCCGAGCCTCCGCAAGGTGCTTGCGACGTTGCGAACTCGCAGGCCGCAGGTGCCTCCACGGCTCCGCAGATCGTAGGCGCTCCCGTAGCTCCGCAGGCTGCTGGAGTCCCTACGGTTCCGCAGGCCGTTGGCGCTCCTGCGATGCCGGGCGATGGATCTCCCTCGGCCGCGCAGGACGCTCGTGAGCCTTCGAGCGACGGCGATTAGGTTTTTACTCTGGTTGCTCGCAATTTCGCCAGGCGGTCGCGATGTCTTTTGGCTTCACGGCCGCCTGTCTTGCGTCAATAGCGGATGCCGTTCCTTGCGATCTGGCTCTGTCCCAAATAATGTACACCTGTACCATCTCATTTCCTTACATTGGCAGTTGTACGCAAAGGCGTCGCCCTGGCGCATGCGTGCGCTCATTCGTATATGCAGGGGGAAGGATAGAAATGGAAAACCAGGGACAACCAGAATCAGAGTTCACTACGCAAACGTCGGGGCAGGCGGGCGCATCGCCTGCGCGGCCGACGGCTTCAGCCTCGAGCGCTGCTTCGGGCCCGCAATCTGTTGCGGCGTCGAGCGCCGTAGCGGGCTCGCAGGGGTCTATGGCCTCGGGTGCCGCTTCGTCTTCGCAGGGAGCTGCGGCGTACGCTCCGGCCATGCCTTCGGCGTACGCTGTACCTATTACTCCGGTGAAGGAGCCATTCTATCGACGCACGTGGTTTCTCGTGTTGCTGACTATTGTGTGTCCCGTGGCGGGTATCCCTCTTATGTGGGTCTTCGGCAGGCCCAAGAGCACGCCCGCGCGCATTGCGCTTACCGTTGTTGCGGCGCTCGTGATTCTTGCATCGCTGGGAAGCTTGGGCAGTCAGTCGGGGTCGGGCACGTATTCGCAAAGTGATACTCCTCAGGCTAGTGCAACGGAAGGCGGCTCGGGCTCCGGCAATGCGGCAGCTCCCGCAGCCTCTGCTCCTGCGCCTACGCTTACCTCTATCGAGGCCAAGTACACAGGCTCGACCGAGGCAGGCACGATGATCAAGCAGGGTACTTCGGGCCTGGTGGTAACGGGAACGTACTCCGACAACACAACGAAAACCATGAGCGATTACGTGGTTGACAATCCTGCGGCGCTCGTTGCGGGCGAAACATCCACGTTCACCATTACGGTTGGCGACAAGAGCTGTCCGCTCGAAATCACCTGCACCACGCTCACCCCCGAGCAATACAAGGAAGTGTGCGCCTGGGTTGAATACGAGGATCTCGCACGGTACGAAGCAGATTGGCTGGCGAAGGACATTGCCATTACGGGCAAGGTATTCCAAGTTCAGGAAAGCAAGGATGGCACGGTGTATCTCATGCACGTAACGGAGGGTTCATATGGTATCTGGGATGATATCGTTCTGGTTTCCGCCTCGTCTTCAGCGGTAAGCACGCGCGTGCTCGAGGATGACGTTGTGACGGTGTATGGCATGTCGACGGGCCTTTATACCTATACGACGGTGCTTGGCGCAGCATCAACGGTGCCTTCCATTTCGGCAAGCTACATCGACATTAATTAATCTAGGGGGACGGCGCTGACGGACAGCGCATGCCGTAGGCCGGCATTGCCCCTAAGAGCGCGCTCGATCGACTGGGCGCGCTCTTTCTATATTGGTTGGGCTGAGAGCTAAGGGCGGGTGCTCGTTGGGTTGGCTCAAATTGAGGGCATCCCTCGAAGCACGAACCGATCATATATAAGTATGCGCCCCGCGCAGCCATATAGGATTGCGCGGGGTTACCGGGCTCTATGCGGAAGCGGGATATGCCAAAGACGTAAGCGTCATTACGCCTTGCGGGGAAATGCGCGCACTGCGGCCATTCTGAAACAGTATCCAGAGCGCGTCCTGTTCGCCTAGCGTATCCAGTGTGAAGCTGATGATGCTCGAGCCAATGAACGATTTCAAGCCCACGTATTGTTTCCAGCGCAGATGCGCGGCGGGGGCCTGCTGGTAATCGCACACGGGTTCCGTGCTTACTTCTAGATGAATGCCGTCGGGCCACCAAAGCGTGATGTCGCGTAGCTCGGTGCGAATGACGATCGACGCGCCAGGGAGCCAGTCACAGAGTTCGTGATCCCAGGCGCAGAGAACGTCGGCCAGGTACCGCGCTCGACTATCTTGCGTGAGGTAGTCGGTAAGTTCTTGCACGGCAGTATTGAGGGTGTTTTCATTGCTGTTCACTCCTACCTCCTTTGCTATGGGGCGGATGATGCCTTTAGACTACGCGGGCAAAGCGAAGGGACTGTCCAAGAATGCGGACAGATGTTCGATAGATGCAAGCAGCCCGTTCAAGATGCGGCATGGAAGTCCTAGAAGTGGACGGAATGTGTGCGCTAGAATCGGTCATACGGCTCCCTAGCAGGCCTTTTCACGTGTAAATCAGCCCGTCTGTGGGTGGTTTGTGAAGCCTTCCGAATCCGCTTGAACGGCACTCACGGGGGAGGTACTATGCACAAGCTGCATTTGCAGCGGGGAGTTGCTTCCGAGGGCCCGAAGGGCCCGTCCGGCGGCGGCGAGCCGGGAGCTCAGCTCGAAAAACTTTTTCGAAAAAAGTTCTTGACACGCCCCACTGGTTAGCGTAAAGTAATTCTTCGCCGCTTCGAACGGAGCAAGTTCGGAACGGCGGCGGCGGAAGC
>JAILNP010000138.1:0-16776 GCA_024691475.1 Eggerthellaceae bacterium | reverse complement strand
TGCGCTCCCTGGATCGTGCCTTCGCTCACCCAGGCTGCTGCTAGCATCGCCAATACCGCCATCGCGGGTACCGCCAGCGGTGCGAACCTGGTCAATCCCGTTCTGGAGAGCGTTATCTCCACGCCCCTCGTTGCGATCCTGCTCCTCGGCGTCATCGTCGCCGTTTGGGCCGTGTTCCGCGCGAAGAGCACGGGTGGTGTTTCCAACGAGCCCGATCCCTGGGCTTGCGGTTACAACCCCACGTCCGATATGCCTCTGGTGGCCAACAGCGTTGGCGCCCAGGTAAAGCATTTCTGGGCTCCGTTCTATCGTCTGCGCGACAGCCTGTCCGCACAGAGCCCCGCATGCGCTCGTATGTTCCAGGGCCTCTCGAAGTGGGCCTATCGCGTTCAGAACTGGGGCGATTTGGCATTGGTCGATCCTACGGCGCAGTTTGTCGAATGGCTTGCGCGCCAGTCGAGCAAGTTGGAAGCCGGCGATTTCCGCGTATACATCTGCTATATCGTGGTCGCGCTCGTTGCCTTCCTGATCCTCGGCGTCGTATTCATGTAAGGGGGTGCTTCACATGCTAGAACCGATTCAAATTGTTATCGCTCTCGTGCAGGGCATCCTCTTGGTACTGCTCGCTCCGCTGGTATCGGGCATCGCGCGCAAGTTCCGCGCCAAGATGCACACGCGTCGCGGACCAAGCGTATTCCAGGATTACTACGATATTGCGAAGCTGCTGAAACGTCAGGATGTGCACAGCAATCATTCCAGCAACATTTCGCGTATCCTGCCGCCGCTCTACATCGGCACCATGTTCGTGCTGGCAATGGGGCTCCCCATGGCCACGCGCGTCAGCCCCATCCCGGCGCTGGCCGACGCGATCCTGATCGTGTACCTGCTTGCGCTGCCCCGCTTCTTCTTTGGCCTGGCTGGTCTCGATTCCGGAAGCGCTTACGCTGGCACCGGTAGTGTTCGCGAGCTGCTCATTGGTACGCTCGTCGAGCCCTCCCTCATGCTGGCCCTGTTCGTAGCTGCCCTGGCCTGCGGCACTACCAACATCGCCGAAATGGGCGTTGCGGTAGGCGCGGGTTCCATCGCCAGCCCCATCGCCTTCGTCGTTGCGGGCGTCGCTTTCGCGGTCGACTGCTACATCGAAATGGGCAAGCTGCCCTACGACTTGGCGGAAGCCGAACAGGAACTTCAGGAAGGTCCTCTGGCTGAAATGAGCGGTCCTGCGCTCGCCATGATGCATATCGCCATGCCCATGAAGCAGGCGATCATGGCTACGCTGCTCATCGCCATCTTCCTGCCCTTCGGCAGCTCGGTTGACTTTAGCTTCGCCGGCGTGGCCCTGGGCACGGTGGTGTATGTCCTGAAGATGCTGGTCATCCTACTCATCACGATGGTCCTGGAAAACGTGGTCAGCCGCGTTCGCTGGAACATCACTGGTCGTCAGACGTGGTTCGTGGTCGCAGTTACTGTTTGCGCCTTCGCGTTCTGCGTGCTGGGTATTTAACGAAAGGGGGAATGAGACATGACATTGTTCGCAAGTGCATCCATTCTCGTGCCTTTCGTATGCGCGCTCCTCACGATTATTTCGCCGAGGCACGCCGATAAGGGTATCTGCATCACGGGTGCAACGCTGGCCTCTCTTGCCACTCTGGTGGTCGGCGCTCAGTTCGTTGGCGGTGGCATGGAGCCGGTTACGGTAACCTGGCTCTCGTTTGGCACGGTTCCCATCATGGGATTCGTGTTCGACAAGGTGAGCTGCCTGCTTGCTCCCACCTTCGTCATCATTGGCCTGTTGGTAACCATTTACTCTACGGCGTACATGGCTCCCACGAATCGTGAGCATCCCGATAAGCCCCGTAGGCGCTTTTATGCGTTCCTGATCATCTTCATCGCTGCCATGGCTGGTCTGGTATACAGCTCCACCATTATCGGTCAGTTGGTGTTCTTCGAAGTGACGGGTGCTTGCTCCTGGGCCCTCATCGGCTACTACGACACAGAAGTCGCTCGCGCTTCCGCTATGAAGGCTCTCATCGTCACGCACATTGGCTCTCTGGGCCTGTACCTGGCGACGGCGATTCTCTTCGCCCAGACGGGTTCGTTCGAACTGGCTGCCATTGGCACGCTGGCCGAAGGCCCCAAGACGTTCGTCATGCTGGCCATCCTGTTTGCCGCATGGGGCAAGTCCGCGCAGGTTCCGTTCTACATGTGGCTGCCTTCCGCAATGAACGCCCCCACGCCGGTTTCCGCTTACCTGCATGGTGCGTCCATGGTTAAGGTTGGCGTCTGCGTCTTCGCCCGTGCGCTCATCTGCGCTGGTACGGTGTCCGAGGTCGTTGGCTGGGTTGTCGTTATCGGCGGCATCGTCACCTGCGTCTTCGCATTCCTCATGTACCTGCCTCAGGACGACATGAAGCGCCTGCTGGCGTTCTCCACGATCAGCCAGCTCAGCTACATCTTCCTGGGCTTCGGCTTCTACATCTTCGGAAGTGGCATGGCCTTCGACGGCGCGGTTATGCATATCTTCAACCACGCTTGGGCTAAGACCCTGTTCTTCCTGCTCGCAGGTGCATTCAGCTGCACCATGGGCACCCGCATGCTGCCTCAGCTGCGCGGCGTTCTGAAGAAGCGCCCCATTCTGGGTATCGGCTTCGGCGTTGCCGCTCTGGCAATCGCTGGCTGCCCCCCGATGAATGCCTTCTTCAGCAAGTTCTACATCTTCAGCGGTGGCTTCCTTACCGCCGCGAACAATGGCCCGCTGCTCTTCATCGTGGTCATTGCCCTCATCGAGACCGTCGTTTGCTTCATGTGGTTCCTGAAGTGGATGGGCTCGGTAATGTTCGGCGAGCCCAGCGAGGTTGTTGAGAACTCGGCTCCTGTGCCCGCTGCCATGAAGGGCGTCTTCATCGTCCTCATCATCATGACGTTCTGCTCCGGCTTCTTCGCCGCAGCCTGGATTGGTTAGGAGGTGCCCTTAATGGAAACAGGATTTCTGATCGTCAACCTGCTAGGCTGCGTCCTGGTTATCACCTCCACGCTCGTGGTGCTCGCTCGCAAGTTGCGCGTAGCGGCCTACATGTACGCGTTGCAGTCGCTCGTTATCGTGGCCATGTTCGCCACGCTTGGCGCCACTACCGGTTCAAGCGAGCTCTTTATGTGGTCCGTGTCGGCGTTCGTCACAAAAGTGGTACTTGTTCCGGGCATTATGCTCTACACGATTAAGAAGATTGGCGAAGACGCCGATGTCGAGCTTCCCTCGAAGCTATCGCCGGTTGGTTGCGTACTGCTGGTCATTGCCGAAGTGGTTGTTTGCTACCTGGCGGTTATGGGCATTTCCCTGCCTACGGCGGCGGCTGTGCATCCCGCGCTTGCAATTTCGCTGGCGCACTTCGCCATCGGTCTCACGTGCATCGTGTCTCAGCGCAACATCGTGAAGCAGGTCTTTGGCTACTGCCTGATGGAGAACGGCTCTCACGTAACGCTGGCCCTGCTGGCTCCCTGCGCTCCCGGTCTGGTGGAAACGGGTATCGCCACCGACGCCGTGTTCGCGGTAGTCATCATGGTGTTCATCGCCTGCAAGATTCACCGTGTGAACAAAACGCTCGATGCCCACGACCTTATGAACCTGAGGGGGTAGGTGATAACACATGGATCTTTCAACTATGCTTGTAGCGTTGTTGGCGTTGCCGCTTGCCGCCACGCTGCTTATGGCCGTGTTGCCTGCTCGCTCCGTTTCTCATACGGCGTATGAGCTCATACACACGCTGTCCATCGTTGGCGTGCTCATCCTTTCGATGATACTGGTGGTCAGCGAATTCACGAGCGGCGAGACCATCACGGCACTGGGCATGTGGTTTAGGCTCGACTCGCTGTCTAGCGTGTTCGTAACGCTCATTGGCGTTATCGGCGTACTCGTTGGCGTCTTCTCCGTTCCGTATATCCAGCACGATATCGAGGCGGGCAACATGCAGCCCCAGCAGGTAAAGAACTACTACGCGTTCTTCAGCCTGTTCGTCTTCACCATGCTGCTGGCTGCTACGTCCAACAACATCATCATGATGTGGATTTGCATCGAGGCTACTACGCTGGCTACGGTGTTCCTGGTTGGCTGCTACGAGACCAAGCTCGCTCTGGAAGCGGCGTGGAAGTACGTTATCGTGTGCACCGCTGGCGTTGCCTTCGGTCTGTACGGTACGCTGCTCATCTACGCGAACGCTGCAGCGGTCATGTCCGACAATACGCAGGCTGCCTTCTGGACGTCCATCGTTCCTATCGCCAGCCAGCTCGACCCCGTCGTGGTCACCATCGCCTTCACCTTCATCGTGGTGGGCTTTGGCACCAAGGCTGGCCTGTTCCCGATGCACACCTGGCTGCCCGACGCTCACTCCGAGGCTCCCAGCCCCGTGTCGGCTCTGCTCTCCGGCGTTCTGCTGAAGTGCGCGGTGCTCGTCATCATCCGCTTCTACGTTCTGGCCGTTGCGAGCATCGGAACCACGTATCCCCGCACGATTCTGCTCACGCTGGGCATTCTGTCGATCTGCGTTGCCGCCTTCGCCGTGTACACGCAGGACGACCTGAAGCGCAAGCTGGCGTATCACTCGTGCGAGAATATCGGCATCGTGGTTCTCTGCCTGGGCTTTGGCGGCCCTCTGGGCATCGCCGCGGCTCTGCTGCACAGCATCTTCCATGGCCTTACCAAGGCGCTGCTGTTCTGCGTATCCGGCAACATCCTCATGAAGTACGGTACGCGTGATCTGCGCAAGGTCACCGGCGTGATCAAGGTTGCTCCTATCACGGGTACCCTCATGGCCGTTGGCTTCTTCGCCCTGGCTGGCTTCCCGCCGTTCGCCATGTTCACCTCCGAGATCACGGCGTTCCTCGCGGGCATCCAGGCCGATTGCCTGGCCATCATCATCGCGCTTGCCATTGCGCTTACCATCGTGGTTTGCGCGTGCGCCCATGTTGTTGGCTGCTCGGTCCTGGGCAAGACGCCCGAAGGCATGGAGAAGAAGGATATGCCCTTCATGGCCCTCGTTCCCGAGGTTATCCTGGCCGCCTGCATCCTGTGGTTCGGCGTGGCTATGCCGCAGCCGCTTATGACGGGCATCAACAACGCCACCGGAATCGTCATGCAGGAAGATGTCGACGCCTTTGATACTGGCTCGCTGCTTTCGAGCGTGAGCGACCTTATCCAAGCCAATTAGTCCCGTGCACGACAAAGGAGATATATCGTGACATCAAGAAAGAAACAAGCGCTCCGCACGGGCGAATCCCACATTCAGGCGGTCCGCGAGAGGTATCCGGGCGTGGTGCTTTCGGAAAGCTGGTCGACTGATTATCAGCCGGTCATCACCGTTGCCCGCGACTCCGCTCCCGTGGTCATCGAGTACCTGTACTATCAGCGCGGTGGCTGGATGCCCGTCATGATTGGCAATGACGAGCGTTCCTTCAACAACTGCTTCGCTCTCTACTACATCCTCTCCATGGAGGAAGAAGATCGTTGCATGCTCACCGTGCGCGTGGAGGTACCTGCCGATACGTGTGAGTTCTACGCCGTGTCGCCCAAGGTTCCTGCTGCGGTGTGGAGTGAGCGCGAAGTTCAGGACATGTTCGGTCTGCATGCCATTGGCATCATCGACAACCGCAACCTGGTCCTGCCCGACGACTGGCCGATGGACCTCCATCCGCTCCGCAAGGACGCCATGGACTATCGCTATCGCCCCGCGCCTACGAGGGACATTGAGAACTACGAGTTCCTGAAGGATACGGGCGATCACGAGACGACCACGATCCCCATGGGCCCCATGCATATCACCTCCGACGAACCGGGCCATTTCCGCCTGTACGTCGAAGGCGAGGAGATCATCGATGCCGACTACCGCATGTTCTTCGTGCATCGCGGCATGGAAAAGTGCGCCGAGGCTCGCATGGACTACGACAACGTGTCGTTCCTGGCCGAGCGCATCTGCGGCATTTGCGGATACGCTCACTCGGTTGCCTATTCGGAAACGGTGGAACGCGCCCAGGGCATTGAGGTTCCGCTGCGCGCCCAGTACATCCGCGCCATCCTGCTGGAGACCGAGCGCCTGCACTCTCACCTGCTGAATCTGGGCCTCGTGTGCCACTACAGCGGCTTCGACACGGGCTTCCAGCACTTCTTCCGCATCCGCGAGAAGTCGATGGACCTGGCCGAGCTGCTCACCGGCGCCCGCAAGACGTATGGCTACAACCTCATCGGTGGCGTGCGTCGCGACATCCTGGCCGAGCAGAAGCTCGAAACGCTGCGTCTGGTGGGCGAGCTGCGTGCCGACGCCAAGCGTCTGGTAGACGAGTTGCTGAGCACGCCGAACTTCTTGAAGCGCGCTCAGGGCGTTGGTAAGCTCGACCCGAAGATTGCCCGCGACTACAGCCCCGTTGGCCCATGCGTGCGTGGTAGCGGCTTTGCCCGCGACGTGCGTTGGGTGCATCCCTTCGATGGCTATGCCGCCATCGCCGCGAAGCACAAGCCCATCACCGCCGATACGTGCGACGTCTTCGGCCGTACCTTGGTTCGCGTGGGCGAGCTCCTCGATTCCATCGACATCATCGAGGAGCTGCTGTCCGCCGACCTGCCTTCCGGCATCGTGCTGAACGAGAAGTTCAACATCGACCCGCATAAGTTCGCCCTTGGCTGGACGGAAGCTCCCCGTGGCGAGGACGTGCACTGGTCGATGATCGGCAACGATCAGAAGTGCTACCGTTGGCGCGCCAAGGCCAGCACGTACAGCAACTGGCCGGTGCTGCGCTACATGTTCCGCGGCAACACCATTTCCGACGCCGCTCTCATCGTTGGCTCCATCGACCCGTGCTATTCCTGCACGGAGCGCGTGAGCATCATCGACGTGAAGAAGGGCACGGAAAAGGTAGTCACGAAACAGCAACTGGAAACCTATGCTCGCACGCGCAAGCATAGCCCGCTCGCGGATTAGGAGGTGCGAAGATGTTTAAGACTATCAAGGAAATACTCCGCACCGGCGATGCGACCATTCAGTATCCCGCAGCGCCTCTCCATCAGTACGACCACTATCGCGGCAAGCCCGAGCACAACCTGAAGGATTGCATTGCATGTGGTGCATGCGCAATTGCGTGCCCTCCGAATGCCATCCAGATGAAGCTCGACATGAACGCCGGAACCACCACGTGGTCCATCAACTTCGGCCGCTGCATCTTCTGCGGTCGTTGCGAAGAGGTGTGCCCCACGAAGGCCATCGAGCTCACCAAGGAATTCGAGCTTGCGGTATTCGCAAAGGACGACCTGGAGCAGACGGCTACCTATGGCTTGCAGAAGTGCAGCGAGTGCGGTTCGTACTATGCTTCCGCCAAGGAAGTGGATTACGCTTCCCGCATCATCGCCCAGTCTGATGCGCAGGACGCCGAAACGCGCCAGGCCATGAAGACGATGGGGATGTGCCCCGCTTGCAGGCAGAAGGCCGATGCCTATCGCGCCAAGGAGCGCGTGGACGCTCAGGGCGACCCCACTCCCGAGCCTTCGGAGGAACAGCTCGCTGAAGCACGTCGCATTGCCGAGCAGAACCGCCTGAGGAAGATCAAAGAGCTTTATGGTGGAGGTGCCCGCTAATGATTATCGATCACAACGTTCCCGATCGTCTGCAGTACAAGCCCGATCCGGTTACGCTTGAGGAAAGCGTGCAGAAAGCCAAGCTTGCGCTTCTGAACGACATTAAGCGTTCCGTCTACATCTATCGTTGCGATCTGGGCGGTTGCAACGGTTGCGAAATCGAGATCTTCGCGACGATCACGCCTGTGTTCGACGCCGAGCGCTTCGGCATCAAGAACACCCCCAGTCCTCGACATGCTGACATCCTGGTGTATACCGGCGCCGTCACGCGCGCCATGCGCATGCCAGGATTGCGCGCCTACGAAGCAGCCCCTAACCCCAAACTTGTAGTTTCGTACGGCGCATGCGGTTGCACGGGCGGCATCTTCCACGACAATTATTGTGTGTGGGGAGGTACCGACAAGATTCTACCGGTCGACGTCTATATCCCTGGATGTCCGCCCACGCCCGCTCAGACCATTTACGGCTTCGCAATCGCCCTGGGCTTGCTTGGCCAGAAGCTGCATCATCTCGACGAGGTGGACGACGGCAGCCCGGCGACGCTTCGCTTCGAGGACATCCCGTACAAGGTGATGACGAAGATCGAGAAGGACGCGCGTCTGTATTCGGGCTATCGTTACGGCAAAGACCTGTCCGACACCTTCCTTTCCGCTATGGAAAAGGACGGCGGCGTGTTCGCGAACGTGAACGCGCTTATCGAAGGCGAAATCGACCCGCGTAAGGTTGAGGTGTACACGAAGCTTCGCAACGATCTTGCCGAAATGGTCGTTTCCGGCGATCGCCGCGATGCGGCGCTCCGAGAGGGGCTCTCGCGTCTTGCGCCCAATGGGGAATCGCTTGACCCCGCTGCTCAGGCAATCCTCTCTGGTGTAGGGAGGCACTAGTATGGGCGTAGCTGCGTCTATGAGTGCAGCGGAAGCAATGAGCCGGCACCACGCGAGCGAGGAATCGCTCGTGGTGGGGCCGGCCCAGCGGCCGGCTGAAGACATGGTGGTGTTCTACCGCCTGGGTCGAAAGTTCGTTGACGACGAACGTTCCATCCCCAAAGAGGGCACGCGCGAGGAAGACATTGTGTACTACACGCTTGCCGTGGGACATCATACGGGCGTCATCGATTGCTTCGATGAGTGTCTGTCGTGCAGCGTAACGTGCTATCGTTCCATCTGCGAACTTATGCCGGAAGGTCATGCGCGCTACAAGATGGAGGGCATTCTCCGCTCTGGGGAAATTCAGATCCTCCACGAAAACGTGCCGGAGCTGTTTGCGGCCGCGGATGCGGCGCAGGAAGTTGCTTCCGACGCGGCGCAGCGCGTTTGGCTCGATGGGTTCAAGTCCGTGTTGAAGGCAATGGCTGGCAATAAGGCCATTTACATGATGGGAAGGGAACGACGCTCGTGAGTGAACAGATGGTTCTCACAGTAGGTGCGGTGCTTCGCGGTGATGATGCCGTCGGGCCATATCTGGCAAAGCTTTTGGAAAACGAACCTGCCCCCAACTGGGAGGTTCTTGATGGTGGCCAGATGCCCGAGGACTTTGTCTCCGTGGTGCGCAGGGAGCATCCACGCGTTTTGGTAGTGGTGGATGCCGCTTCCATGGAATTGGAACCGGGTGCCCTTCGTAGGCTTTCTGCCGAAGATGTTGCTACCGATTACATGATGACCACTCATTCGCTTCCGATTTCGTTTATGCTAAGCGAGCTTGAATCGTGCTGTGATGAATTGATTTTCCTAGGTATTCAGCCAGCTCAAATGGAGTTTATGGGGGCGTTAACCCCCGCCGTTCGCGAGACGGCCGAAGAATTGCACACTCGATTCGTGCAAGGCTATGACTTTTCGGCTGTGCCCACGCTAGCGGTTGATTAAAGGTCAATCGTTTGCGGGTGGCTGCTGGGAGGGTAGTTACCCGCGAGTCTCTTTTTAGGAGGAGATATGGAACAGATTACGAAGGAAGACATTGCCGCTGTCGCGCCCGATTGTCGCGCCGCCGCTTCCCTGGAAGCCAAGGCCGAGGCCGTAGGCGTTGGCAAGGCAAACATGGACGTGCCCCGCATGTTCACGCTGGCTATCATGGCTGGTATCCAGATTGGCATGGGTGCTCTGTTCATGACGTACGTCAAAGCCGATCAGACGCTTTCGTTTGCCGCGGCTAACGTACTCGGTGGCCTCTGCTTCTCGCTGGGCCTCATCTGCGTTATCGTTGCCGGTTCCGAGCTCTTCACGGGCAACTGCCTCATGGTTATGGCTGCGAACAGCAAGAAGGCTGCGTGGTCTGCCGTTCTGAAGAACTGGGTCGTTGTCTGGTTGGGCAACCTGGTTGGTTCGCTCATCCTGGTTGGCATCATCGTTGGCTGCGGCCTGATGGGCACCAAGGCTGGCGACAACACGATTGGCGCTCAGATGGTTGCCGTGGCTGCTGGCAAGATCAACCTTGCTCCTGCGCAGATTCTTTTCCGTGGCATTATGTGCAACCTGCTCGTGTGCCTGGCTGTGTGGATGGGCTTTGCTGGTCGTAGCGTCATCGACAAGATCTTCACCGCCGTGTTCCCCGTCATGGCCTTCGTTGCCATGGGCTTCGAGCACTGCGTTGCCAACATGTTCTTCCTGCCCATGGGCGTTGTTGCCTCCAGCATGGGCTATGGTACCCAGGCTCTTACGTGGGCTGGTGCCTTCTACAACATCGGCCTTGCCACCATTGGCAACACCATCGGTGGCGCGGTGTTCGTTGGCCTGATCTACTGGATCGCCTACCACAAGAAGCAGAAGGCTGCTCAGGCTGTTCCGCAGGCAAAGCGCGCTACCGTGAAGTAGTTCGCGCGCGCATAACGCCGCTGGAGAGGTCGTCGACGCAACGTCGGCGGCCTCTTTTCGTTCCTCTATAGGATTAGGGTTCGTTTGATGGGGCCGTTCCTTGCTTGCTTTTTCAGAAAAGGCAACTCTGATTACTGGAGTGTGCGGCAAATCCGCAGGTGGTAAACGCTTGAACGTGCGACAAGGCACAAATGCTCTTCCTTTTTCAGAAAAGGTAAGCAGTTGGATGGTTTTGCGAGCGTGGCCTGCTTTGCGGCGCTCCGCGTTCCGCAAAGGCTGGTATCGCGTCTTCGCCGTAAAGCCGCGGAACGGTGCACGGGGCTGCTTTATTACAGAACGAGCGTGCGCTTCATGAGGGGCTTGTCGAAGGACATGATCTTCTCGCCGTGGAGGGCGTTGCGCGCCACCAGAAGGCAGTCCACGAAGTCGAGCATGCTCGAGCCGAAGAGGCGCGAGGCGTAGCGGGCCACGTCTTCGTCGACAACGTAGATGTCGTCCATGAGCTCGATGAGCGTGTAGCCAATCTGGCTGCGGGGCACGCGGTACACGTCGCGCAGCGACACGGCTACACGTGCCAGGATTTCCGGGTAGGTATACGCTTCGCCCGTGGCAATTGCCTTGGCGGCTTCGCGCGAATGGCCCTTCTGGTCGTTCAGAAGGTAGCGAAGGATTACGGTCTCATCGATTAAAAGCTTCATACTTATCACTCAGCGATCTGATCCAGGCTTCACGTTCTGCTTCGCGCATTTCCTGATGCGCATACGCTTCGAGGCGCCCCTGCGCGTGCAGGCCGCCCTTTCCTTCCGATGAGGTGGGGTGGAAGGGGAGCCCGTTTACCTTGATGCTCTGCTTTACGAAAATGCGCACCGCCTCGGAAAGGCTTGTGCCTTGGTCTGCGAAAATGCGTTCTGCCGCTTCCTTGTCTTCGGCGTTGATGCGCACATGCAGGATGGCATCTTTGCTCATGAGGAAACCCTCGCTAACATGCATTCGTAACGGATGTGATACATGAGTATAGCAGTGAAACGGAGGGCTGGTTGGTCATTCTGGCCGTCGTACGCAAATCGTCCCGCACCAGGCTTGGCTGCTGGAGCGGGACGATGGTTCGTATGCCTGAACCAGGTGCATGCACGGCGGGGTAGGCCGTGCATGCAAGAGATTGATTAGAATTGTTGCGGCGTGGCCGTCTGCTCTTCGAGCTGCTTGCGCGTCTGCATGACGCCCACCAGGTAGAGCACGGGAAGTACCAGGCCAACGAGGCCGGTGAGGATGGTGCTAGTGCCGTTTGCAACGCCGGCGATCAGGCTGATTGCGGCGCAGACGACGCCGATGATGCCCAGGACGAACGCGGCCGTGTGCTTGCCGTTCTCGCCCGAGGCCTTTACTCCCACGATGCCGATGATGAGATCGATGATGCCCGAGAAGAGCATGAGCCCGCCCAGCATGCCTACGATAACGCCACTGCCGATGACTGCTTCTGCTCCGGTGTAGGTAGTGCCGTTGATGTCGAGGGTTCCGGTGGTAGAAGCACCGGAGGTGGCTGCGATGCCTCCGCCTGCCAGGAACATGATTCCGGCGATGATGGCTAGGCCTGCGAACACAATCATGATGATGGATACGACTTTCAGGAGCGTGCTACCTTGTTTCATGGCTTTCTCCTTGCGTTTTGCGCATTGTTGCGCGCCGATTGTGAGAAGCGGATTACCCCATTTCGCACGGTGCGTGCGAGCCCCGCATTCTGTGCCCGATAATTGCCGAATGAACAGGCCAAGCGCAAATAAGAGCACGGGTCGTATTGTACATCAAATCTCCATGATTGGACAGGGGAAAGACTCGTTGCACTGGGGGAACGAAAAGAAGCTTCTTGCTGCTGCATTTCTTCATCTTTATTTGCTAGCATGGCGCGAAGGAATCGCGCTATGCGCGAGGGGAGAGTTTTGAGGAGGAACGGTCATGGGTCGACCGAGGAAGCAAGTTGAGGCCCCCAAGGAGGAAGCACCGATAGTTCCCAGACACGATGCCAAAGCTATAGCGGCCATAACCATCCTGGTTGTAGCCGCTATAGCTTTGGCATGCTATGAGCTTTCAACGGGTCAAATGTATGTCAAGGTAGATACGCAGGACGATGTGGGTAATGCCAGCGTCATGGCGGTGGTGTACCAGGGCGATGTTTCGAGCAAGCTGGAAAAGGGAGATCTGGCTTCGTGCGGGCAAGCGCTTGCGGCTGTGGGTGTAGAACCAGGGCAGGAAGTGTTCGTCGAAGGACGCTGGTTCGGCACTTACACCGTTGCAGTCCTCGATATGGATGGCAAAATCGACCCGCGTGGTACGTGCGCCGTTACCACCGTGGGTCGTGGCGAGACGCACGTAAGCATTATGCTCTCGGCGCGTTCGTAATAATCCCATAGCGTTCACCTGGGCAAACGCGTTCAGGTGTTGAAATTGGATGTCGCGAAGGTCACAGCGTCTCCACTTTCCATGTGGGCTGCATTTGGCTGCGTTATACTACTGGAATTTGATACGCATATTCCGACTGCCCTCGGGGCGGTCTTTAGTTGTACTGATTATTCCGAAAGGAAGCATATGCTTAACGGCGACATGGAGAAGGTGTACCCCTCCGCCAAGACTCTGGTGAAGGAACAGGTGGCGAGCCGCCTTCACGCGAAGGATGCCACGCTCTACAGCTTTTCCGAAGAGGCGCAGGAATGCGCCCAGAACTTCATGGGCTGGGCCGATTTGGCCAGCAACCCTCCGTATCCCATCGAGGACATCAAGCAGTTCGCTCAGCGCGTGCATGAGAGCGGCATCGAAGCCGTGGTGCTTCTGGGCGAGGGCGGCTCCACGCAGGCTCCCATGACCATCACGAAGTACAACAGCATCGATTCGAATCGCATCAAGTTCCGCACGCTCGACTCCGATTCCCCGGTGCGCGTGCGTGCCATCTTGGCCGAGCTGAATCCGCACACCACGCTGTTCATGATCTCGTCGAAGAGCGGCACCACCATCGAGCCGAACTCGGGTCTGGTGGCCGTGCGCAAGGCGCTGTGCGAGTCCATGCCCGAAGAGGACGTGGTGAAGCACCTGGTTGCCATTACCGACCCGGGCAGCGAGCTGCAGAAGATGGCCGAGCGCGAAGGTTGGCTGAAGGTGTTCACCGGCGAGCCCACCGTGGGCGGCCGCTATAGCGCCCTTTCCGTATTTGGCCTGGTACCTGCTGCGCTGGTGGGCATCGACCTCGACGATTTCATCGCTCACGCCATCGAGGCAGAGCGTGCATGCAGCGAAGACTCGGTGGACAACCCCGCCATCAAGCTCGCCGCGTTCCTGTACGACAACTACGTTGCGGGCCGCGACAAGTTTAGCTTCCTCACGCCCAAGCGCGGCCGCGTTCTGGGTCTGTGGATCGAGCAGCTGGTGGCCGAAAGCCTGGGCAAGGAAGGCCATGGCATCCTGCCCAACATCGAGTGCGACGCCCTTACCCTTTCGAAGGACCAGGGCGACCGTACGGTTGTGGTGTACCAGACGAAGACCGACCTGTGGGACGAGCGCAAGAACTTCGAGATGAGCTTGGCCTACATCGACCAGGCCATTCCGCGCCTGAACTTCCGCATCGACAATGTGTGCGAGCTCTCGCAAGACTTCATCGTGTGGGAATACGCCATTGCCATGTGCGGTTACCTCATGAAGGTGTGCCCGTTCGACCAGCCCGACGTGGCATCGGCCAAGGCTGCTACGCTCGAAATTCTCAGCGGTGGCCACACCGAGCCCGATTTCGTGCAGAACGAACTGGGCTGCACGCCTCTGGGCGAGATCGAGGTGCGCCTCAGCTCTGCCATGAAGGAAGCGAAGACGGTCGAAAAGGCCCTGAAGAACCTCATGCGCAGCATCGAGCCCGGCGATTACTTCGCCCTCAACGCCTTCGTGCCCTTCACGGGCGAGGGTCGTCGCGAAGCGCTCGAGCTCATTCGCCATACGTTTGCCAAGGAATTCCAGATGGCGTCGTGCCTGGAAATCGGCCCGCGCTACCTGCATTCCACCGGTCAGCTGCAGAAGGGTGGCAAGAACAACGGCGTCTTCCTGATCATTTCGGCTGACGAGCTGAAGGACATCCCGCTGGATGACTGCAAGGCCCCCTCGCTGGGCGCCCTGGCCAAGGGCCAGGCCGAAGGCGACTTGAAGGTGCTTTCCGAGCGTGGCCGTCGCTGCGTGTACCTGCATCTTCCCGATAACTCTGGCGTAACCCTGCGTATGCTGGGCGAAACCGTTGCCAAGGTGGCTCGTTCTCTGAA
Organism: Eggerthellaceae bacterium; assembly: GCA_024691475.1. Classification (GTDB taxonomy): domain Bacteria; phylum Actinomycetota; class Coriobacteriia; order Coriobacteriales; family Eggerthellaceae; genus Denitrobacterium. The sequence continues at coordinate 2,065 of JAILNP010000138.1, read as the reverse complement.
GTAATCGTTTCGCCGCCACCGGCGCACGTGCGTGCCTCCCCATGGCGGCGATTTCTGCCATGAAAGGCACACCATGCACGAAGCGCTTGATATTCACGTTATAGGTATTGTGCAAGGGGTGGGTTTCCGCCCCTTCGTCTATCGCATTGCCAGCACGCATAACATCTGCGGCTGGGTGCTGAATGCCACCGACGGCGTTCATATCCATGCGGAGGCGGCCTCGGATGACTTGGACGCCTTCGTGATGGAGATTTCCGAAAACGCCCCGGCTGCCGCGCGTGTCGAGCGCATCAAGATGGACGAGGTGCCCGTGGAGGGCTTCGGCGATTTTCAGATCCGCTTTTCCGACGACGTGGATTCCAATGCCACGACACTCGTATCTCCCGACCTTGCCACCTGCGACGATTGCCTTGCCGAGCTGTTCGACCCGGACAATCGCCGTTACCACTACCCGTTCATCAACTGCACGAACTGCGGTCCGCGCTTCACGATCATGCGCGCGTTGCCCTACGACCGCCCGCAGACGTCCATGAGCGAGTTCCCCATGTGCCCCGATTGCGCGCACGAGTATGCCGATCCGGCCGACCGTCGCTTCCATGCGCAACCCGACGCCTGCTTCGACTGCGGTCCGCGCCTGTGCTTCGTCGATATGACGCAGCAGGGCGTGGCGAAGGCCCAGCTGCTGGGTACCCATGCGTTCCAGAAGGGGCAGCTGGGCGACGGCGAGGCCCTGTGGGCCACCAACGTGAGCGAGAGCGACGCGCTGATCGACGCCGTGGTGTCGCTGCTGAAGGCGGGCTCCATCGTGGCCGTAAAGGGCCTGGGTGGGTTCCACCTGGTGTGCGACGCGTCCAATCCCGCTGCCCTGGCCAATCTGCGCAAGCGCAAGCGCCGCGAGGGCAAGGCGTTCGCGTGCATGGTGGCCAGCGTCGAAGACGCCCGCGCGTTCTGCCTGGTGTCCGAAGAGGAGGAGCGCCTGCTCGCGTCTCCCGCGCGCCCCATCGTGCTGCTAAAGAAGAAGCCCTCCGTGCAGCTTGCCGAGGGGCTGGCCGATGGTCTTACCGAGCTGGGGCTTATGCTGCCCGCAACGCCGCTTCAGCATCTGATCGTGCGTGCGTTTGGCGGCATGTTGGTTATGACGTCGGGCAATGTGCACGATGAGCCCATCCAGACTGACGACGCCCAGGCGGTCTCCGCGCTTGCCGGCATTGCCGACGCCCTGCTGGGAAACAATCGTGCCATCCTTTCGCGCTACGACGATTCCGTGCTGCGCGTGCTGAACGTGGGCGAGGGCCAGACGGCGATGCAGTTCATCCGTCGCGCCCGCGGATTCGCGCCGCTGCCCATCGCGCTCCCCGCACGCCCCGAAGGCGCTACGGGGCAGGATGCATGCTTGTTTGCAACGGGTCCCGAGCAGAAGAACACGTTCTGCTATACGCGTCCGGGCGAGGCGTTCGTGTCCCAGCACATTGGCGACATGGAAAACGTGGCCACCAACGACGCATGGCTCGAGGCCAAGGGGGCGTATGCATCGCTTCTGCGACTGGATCCCGTGGCGGTGGCCTGCGATAAGCATCCCGAATACCTCACCTCGAAGTGGGCATCGGGCCAGGATTTGCCCGTAACGTCCGTTCAGCATCATCATGCGCATATCGTTTCCGCCATGGCTGAAAATGGTCTGGAGGGGCCAGTGTGCGGTATTGCCTTCGATGGCACGGGCTACGGCGAAGATGGCGCTATCTGGGGCGGCGAGGTTCTCATGGCGAATCTTGCCACGTTCGAGCGCCTGGCGAACTTCGCCTATATTCCGCTTCCCGGTGGCGCGGCGGCCATCAAGCATCCCATGCGTTGCGCTTATGGCGCGCTGTGGGCCTTCGACCTGCTGGAGCATCCTGCTGCGAAGGCCTTGCTCGATGCCATGGGCGACGAGGCCGCTATCTGCGAACAGATGATCGAGCGCGGCCTGAATACGCCCTAGACGTCGTCGGTCGGCCGCCGGTTTGACGCCGCCAGCGCCTTGCGGGGCGTATGCACCCAGCCTACGTACGAGGGCGAAGGCGCCGTG
>JAILNP010000086.1:0-7360 GCA_024691475.1 Eggerthellaceae bacterium | reverse complement strand
TGGCTTCCGCCAACGACTGAAGCACGGAGCCGCCTAGCGTGCCGCCAGATGCGCTCTCAGCGGACGACCCAGTAAATAGAAGGCCCCCGTCCCGAGAGAGAAGGGACAGGGGCAAGAGGAGGAGGGACGTCGGAGACCGAGGGAGAGAGGGAGGAGGTGGTCTCTGCGACGCCTTTCGGATTGAACCAATCCGTCGGGCTGACGGGAAAAGATTGAGGGAGACCGTCGAACCCGATGACTGTATAATGCCAAAAAAATTGGCACTGCACAGCACCCCTAGAGGAGTATTTCCTATGCTCCCTCATAGCACGAAGAGGGTGAAAAGCCTGCTCAACCACTTATCACCCCTCCTCTTTTTTGCGTTATCCTCCATAAGGGATACACATTTGATACATCTCCGCACCCAATGAAGGGACAACCGAAAAAGTAGCAACAGAAGGCACAACTCGGACGGAAATGGGACAGTCGAAACAGGCGCACGGGGTACAATGGCAGAATGAATTCTTTGCATACCATACCCACCCATCTGAACGATACGCCGGCAGAGCATCGCGCCGCGATCATTCAGTCCATCCGCAGCGCGAAAGCGCAAGGGCGGCGGCCCGTGCTCCTTTGCGAAAGCTACGCGCAGCAGCTTACCTGGCAACGCACGCTCGCGCGCGAGGGCTGCGGGTTCGGCGTCGCCGTCACCACGCTACCCGCATGGGTCGAAGAGCTCTGGATGCTCCATGGCGACGGCACCGCCATCGTCGGCCCGCTTGCACGCACGTTCGCCATGCGGCAGGCAGCGCACGAGCACATGTGGAGCAAGAACCCCACCGAGGGAACGCTCAAGCTTCTCGAGCGATGCGCCGCCGAGGCAATGCCCTACGCAACAACGGAAGGCTGCGTCCTTTCCGCCGAAGAGCTGCACGTCGCCCAAACGGTCATCGCCTACCGGGCGCTGCTGCGCGAACGCAACCTCATCGAAGCAAGCGAAGCATGCGCGCTCCTGGCCCAGCGCGACGCACTTGGCGCCTATCAGCCCATCGTTGTAGACATTGCCGAAGAGGACCTCACGCACGCGCAATGCCAACTGCTCGAGGCAGCCGGCGCCGCAGCCCAGTTCCACACCGCCGCACAACCCGGCAACGAAGACCGCGCAGACGAGCTGCGCAGTCTGCTTGCCATGCTCTATCGCAGGCAGAAAGACGATGCCGCCATCGCAGCGCAAGGCCACGTGCGCATGGCCTTCCCCATGGGCCCCACTGCGGAACTGCCGCTCATCGGTACCACGATCGAGCAGTTCGCACAGCAGGGCACGGTGATCGTGGCGTGCAAGAACCCCGCGCAAGCGTTCGACGCGCTTGCTCCCGCACTCGTCGAGTCAGGCATCAGCTGCTCGTTCGCCGACCGCATGCCTTTCGACGCCACCCCCATGGGACGCCATCTGCTCAACCTGGCTGGCCTCGTGAACGCAAGCGATACCGACCTGCTGCTGGCCGCCGACTACGCGCTCAACATCTTCGCGGGCGTCAACATCGTCTCGGCGTTCCGCTCCGACCAAAGTCGCAGGAACAACCGGCTCATCCAGCCTACCGAAGTGCTTAGCAACCTGGCCAACAACGCCAGCGAATCGCTGCAGGGAGTCATCGGCCTGCTCGAAGAGGGGCTCATTGACGACGCGTTCGACGTACTTGCCGCCTACGCAGCTCCCATCAGCGCCTATGGCGTTGGGCCCGCAACAAACTCCCCCACCGTGCTCGCAAAGGCGCGCGAAGCGTGCCACGAAGCCAGCAGCTGGGGCCTTCCGTGGCAGGAAGCCATTCGCTCGCTGGAAGGCACCTCCATTCCGACGTCGCGTTCCACGAGCGAAGACGGGGAAGCCACCGTGCGCTTCATCTCGCTCGAAGACTGCGCCCAACTTCCCGCCGCCTCGGCAGACACCGTTATCATCTGCAATCTCTGCGCCAACGTGTACCCCATTAAGGAACCCGAAGACGCGCTCAGCACGCTGCTGCGCACGTGGGGTTGCGTACGTCCGGCCACACCGCTCGCTACCATGCGTCGCACGTACGCGCTTGCTTGTTCGGTGGCACGGGAAACGCTCGTGCTCGAACGCGCCCTGCACGATGGCCAGACCGAAGAGCTGCAACCCGCAAGCGTCTTCGAGGAGCTCGTCGATTGCTATCGGGCCAACCTGGCAAGCGACGCCGACACGAACAAAAAGCTGCGCATTCCGCAATCGCTCGTACCATTCGCAGCGGTGCGCGGCGAGGAAGCCCTGGTGGCAAACGCCACGAACGGCGCCCTAGCCACCGAGCGGGAAGCCGACGCACCCGTGATCGGAGAAATCGACGCGAGCGCTCGCTCCTTCATCACCCTCGGGCAGAACCGCGGGCAGGAAACAAGCGACCTCCTGGCGCTCTCGCCCTCGCAAATCGAAAGCTACCTGGAATGCCCCTACCAGTGGTTCGCCAAGCGCCGCCTAAAACTCGACACGCTCGAAGAATCCTTTAGCAAGGTCGAACGCGGCAACTTCATCCATAGCACGCTGGAGCATTTTTATGCACGCTTCCAGCAGACCATCGCGCCCAAGGTCACTGAGGAAACGCTCGAAGACGCCCGCAACCTCATGCAGGTGGTCTTCGAGGAAACGGCGCAGCACCAGTTCGAAAAGAGCCCGGGCAAGGGCCGCTACGTGCCCATCACGGAATCGGAGCGCCGCGCACGCGACGCCATCCTGCCCATGCTGCAGGACTACCTGGAATACGAAACGATGCTGCTGCCCTCGTTCACGCCCCAGTACTACGAATGGCGATATGGCGATGCCAAGCCATTTACCTATGCCGGATGCACCATCTGCGGCAGTGTCGACCGAATCGACGTCGACGAGCAAGGGCGCGCATTCGTCATCGACTACAAGTCGTCTCTCTCCAAGGCATATCGCCTGCACGAGAAGCCCGCGAAAGACGAACCGGCGCCAACCACATTCGTGCTGCCCCACAAGATGCAGGCACTCATGTATGCGAAGGTCGTGCGCGACCTGCTGGGCCTGCAGGTGGTAGGAACGCTGTACCTCAACCCGCTCACCTGCGAAATCCAAGGCGCCTACGACTCCCGCATCATTGGGCTCGAAGAGCTGCCCTTCAAGAAGGACGCCGACGCCACTTGCGCGCAGGTACCCTGGTGCGATGTCCACACCTTCGACGAGCTCATCAACCGCAGCGAGCAACTCGTTGCGCAACGTATAGAGGAATTGGCGCAGGGCGTCATCCACGCGCAGCCCATCTGCAAAGACGCCTGCAAGTACTGCCCCGTGGGCAACTGCACGGAACGCCTGGAGAAGCGGAGTATATAAATGGATATGACTGGCTACAAACCAGGGCAGTACAACGCAATCACCTACCTCGAAGGCCCGCTGCTCATCTGCGCCGGTGCGGGCAGCGGCAAGACGTTCACGCTTACACAACGCGTGGCGTGGTCGCTCCTGCCTGGCTCGGGAAAAAACGGCAAGCCCTTCCTCGATTCCATCGACCAGGCCCTCATCATCACCTACACCAACAAAGCCGCAGGTGAAATCAAGGACCGCGTGCGCCAGGTGCTGCGCAAGGAGGGCATGGTGGAAGAGGCCCTGAAGGTTGACGCCGCCTGGATCTCCACGATTCACAGCATGTGCGGGCGCATCCTGCGCGAGCACGCCCTGGAGCTGGGCATCGATCCGGCCTTCAAGCTCGTCATGGGCGACGATCAAGCACGCGCGCTTGAGCAGGCCATAGAGACCGTGCTCGTGCGCATACGCGAAGAAGGCGATACGCGCTTCGACGCGCTCATCAACGAAGCCGGCATCGACAACGTGCGCAGCATGGTGGGCAGGGTTCTGAACACGGCTGCCAGCCAGACCAGGGGGCTCCAGGCGTTCGACCTGGGCCCGAAGGCCACCGACGCGGGCAAGCTCGCCCGCGAGCTGCTGGGGCTCTGCGAAGACCTGCAGGTTGCCGGCACCGACAAGAACAAGGAAACCGCCGAAAAGCTCGCCGACGACCTGCGCGATATGCTCCAGTCCGACGAGGTTTCGTCGAGCGCGCTTGCCGACATCCTGGATGGCGTAAACAAGCGCGGCCTGGGCGGCAAGAAGGCCACCGACCTCAAGGACTGCATTGCGGAATGCGCGGGCATCTGCAAGGCAGAAGCCCAGGTGCCGCACATGGAAGCGCTCATGCTTCTGGCCACCGAAGTCGACGAGGCGTATCACGACCGGCTCGCCGCGCAGGCGTACATCGACACGGGCGATCTCATCCGGACCACGCTGCGCGCGTTCCGCGAGCACCCCAATATCGCGAAGGAATACACCGAACGATTCCGCCTGATCATGGTGGACGAATTCCAAGACACGAGCCAGCTGCAGATCGACATGATCGAGCAAATCGCCGGCCCCGCCAAGACGCACCTGTGCACCGTAGGCGACTCGCAGCAGAGCATCTACCGCTTCCAAGGTGCCGACGTCGAAGTGTACCTGCGCCACAAGCAGGACATGCTGGGGCTTTCCCCCGTTGCCGCCCATCGCGAGGAGCTGGGGCACAACTTCCGCAGCCACGGCGATGTGCTTGCATTCGTGCGCGCCGTCTGCGGACGCAAGGGATACTTCACCGAAGACTTCCTCGACCTGGAGGCGGCAACCGAAGGCAGGCCGTGGAGGGGCGAAGGCCCGCGCATCGAGGTCATGCTCACCGAGTACCCCTCCAAAGGCGGGAAGGATTTCGCCACCCAAAAGGAAGCCGAGCTCATCGCACAGCGCTTCAGGAGCCTCGCCGACGCAGGTCACAGCCCCGGAGAAATGGTCATCCTCATGGGGGCCACGTCCGCAGCGGGCGTCTACGCACAGGCCGTGCGCGACCAGGGCATAGAATGCGTCATTACGGGCGGCTCGAAGTTCTTCGAAGGTGAACACGTGCGCACGTGCCAGCGCCTGCTGAAGGTGCTGGCCAACCCGCATGACACGGAAAGCCTGTTCGTGGTGCTCAGCAGCGACGTCCTGCCCGTGTCCTCCACCGACCTTCTGTATCTGGCCACGTACAAGACCGAGCCACAAGGCACCTACATCAGGCAGAACCTTTCCAAGGGCCTGCTCTACGACGACCGTGCGCCCATGGCACAGTCCCCGCTTATGGAGCATGCCGGAACGGTGCTGCGCCATGCCTGGGACAAGCTGGGCGTCGTGGAACCGGGCAAGCTCTTCCTGGAAACCGTCGTCGAATCCGGCTGGCTTTCGCGCCTGGAGGCAAAGGGCGCCGAAGGGCGCGCGCAAGCAGCCGACATCCTGAAGTTCGCGCGCATGGTCAGCGACAAGGCGAGCGAAAACGGCTACGACATAGCCCGCTGCGCGCAGGCCATGAGCGACGCCGCGCAGCTGGGAGGCGAAAAACCGGGAGCGCTTTCCACGGAGGAATCCAAGGCCGTCCGCATCATGACCGTGCATTCCTCGAAGGGCCTGGAATTCCCCATCGTTGCCGTCGTCGACTGCTACGAAACGCGCGATCGCGGGGAAAAGCCCGCGGTACTCGCCGACGAGGGCACCGTATTCGCAGCATTCTCCACGAGCGGCATCACGCCTGACGAAGAGGACGATTTCAGCACCCACGACGCACGGAACCAGCTCGAGCACGCAAGCGCCATCAAGCGCATCAACGCGGAACGCGAATACGAGGAGAAGAAGCGCCTCTTCTACGTGGCCGCCACGCGTGCCAGCGCTGGCCTTATCGTGTGCATGAAGCACGCAATCACGAAAGAGGGCACGTACAAGCAGGTGCTGGGCGACATCCTGGCAGGCCTTTGCCCTGGCCAGCCCGACTTCCCCGCTTCCAGTTGCACCTTGGAATACGGCGGCAGCGAGCCGCTCGCTTTCACGCGCAACCGGGTGTATGACCCCAACAAGGAAGAGACGGAAGAAGGCACCATCGAGAGCAAAGAGGGCACCGTGGAAGAACCTGCGCCTGAGCAGGCAGAGCGCGAGGAAACGCTCATCATTCCGCAGTTCTCGTTCCCACCCCAACCACGCACGGTAGCGGCGAGCATGCACGACGATTTCTTCTCGTACTCCTCCATCGCCCCGGAAGGTTCCCATGGCGTTGCGCATGAAGAGGAACCCGCCGGCGAACCCGCAGAGCCCATCGAGCCCGCAAGCGGCGACCAGCCCGCCAGCGATGCCGACAAGGCTACGTCGTTCGGGTCGGCGCTGCACATGGCCTGCGAATGGCTCGCCCTGCAGACGAGCGAGCCGTCGGAAGCGGATATCGATGAGGCGCTCGAGCGCTTCGCTATGGCCTGGGGCGTTTTCGACGTCGAACGCCTTCGCAAGGCCTTTATGCGCTGGCTACGGTCAGACATCAAGGAGCGCAGCTTCGCGTACGCTCATCACGCCCCCGAAGTGCCCTTCAGCGCTGCCATTGGCGAGCGCATCCTGGAAGGCGAAATCGACCTGCTCTGCTACGACGATGCAGCCTCTAGCACGCTTATCGTGGACTACAAGACGGGCGGCAGCCAGGCGGAAACGGCCGCGGCCCTGCACGACAAGCACCTGCTTCAGGCGCAATGCTACGCCTATGCCGCATTGCAGGCAGGCTTTTCCCAGGTAGAAGCTCATTTTGTTCGCGTTGAGCAGGAAGATGCCACCCGTCCGGGACAGCCTCAGGAAGTGGTGTACTCCTTCGAGAAAGCCGACTTCGAAGAGCTTCGAGCAATCATCGAACAATAGGATTTGCGCTTCGTACACCCCAGGATATACCGCACGGTACACCCTGGGGTGTATTGTCGCGTGCGCACTGTGACTGCTTCGTGATAGGGGTACCTATGCGAAAACAGGAGCGTATTATTCAAACTGTCCCTGATGCGACGGGGCTACCCCCCTCTAAACCCTCCCCGTCGCACTTCTCAGAAACTTAAAGGAGCGCTGAACTGCAGACGGCGCTCCTTCTTTTACTTTCTCGCACCGCTGAGAGCACATCGGGCGGCGCGCTAGGCGCTCCGTGCTTCAGTCGTTGGCGGAAGCCAACTCCTTCGCCAGTCGCGCCTATCGCACTCGCCAGCTGCACTCTCAGCTAGTTTGGCGGACCTGCGGGTTGGGCAACCTGCGCTCGCTTGCTTTCGCTTCGCGAAAGCTCGGCATCGCGGGTCGAGTTTATGGTCCCGCTCGTTTTCGGCAGAACCGAAAACTCGATGTTCCAAGTAGAAGGGCGAGTCGTTAGTCCACGCCGTAGAAGCGGGCGAAGTTGTCGTAGAGCATTTTCTGGTTCTCTTCGTGGCTATAGCCAAGGGCCAGAAGGCGCGCGAATTCGTTTTCGGGACTCCACATGGGATAGTCGGTGCCCCACATAATGCGATC
>JAILNP010000067.1:0-3496 GCA_024691475.1 Eggerthellaceae bacterium | reverse complement strand
GACGTGTTGGAAAGCTGGCGCAGCCAGGACTTCCGCGTATTCTTCGCGTGCCCGGGGTTTGCCATTGACTGTCTGGAAACCATGTACGACATCCCGCAGGAAATGGTTCCCGCGCTCGAGGGGGCGGGGGCGAAGCCGGCGAAACCTGCCATCGATGGCTCCATTTCGAATACCCTGAACACGAACGGCCGCTTTGTGTGGGTTCCGTGTCTCAACGATAGCCAGGAGCACGTTCGCATTATTGCCGATGTGCTTCGCCGTAATATAGGGAAAAGCGCGTTTGGCGATTAGGTACGCTCGCGCGATCGAGTAGAAAGCATTCAGATGGGTTCAGAGCAGAAGACCGTCCTGGTTGGCGTTACGGGCGGCATTGCAGCGTATAAGGCCTGCGAGATCGTTCGTGGCCTGCAGAACGCTGGCGTGCGCGTGAAGGTCGTCATGACCGAGCACGCCACCAAGTTCGTGACCCCGCTTACCTTTCGCGCGCTTACGCACGAAGAAGTGGGCGTCCAGATGTTCACCGAGGGTGGCGACCCCATTCCTCACATCAGCCTTGCCGAGGAAGCCGACCTCTTCCTCATTGCGCCGTGCACGGTGAACGTGGTTGCCAAGCTGGCCAACGGCATTGCCGACGACCTGCTCACGTCCACGGCTATCGCATGCTCGTGCCCCATCATCGTTGCCCCTTCGGCGAACGTGAACATGTACACCAGCCCGGCCAACTTGAACAACATGGCCATTCTGGAAATGCGTGGCTACCAGATCATCGAGGCGCAGGAGGGCTATCTGGCCTGCGGTTACGTGGGTCGCGGTAAGCTTGCTCCCGTGGATGATATCGTGGCGCGCGCCCTTACGACTCTGGGCATTTCCGGCGACATGAAGGGCATGAACCTCATGATTACCGCTGGCCCCACCATCGAACCCATCGACCCGGTGCGCTACATCACCAACTTCAGCAGTGGCAAGACGGGCTATTCGCTCGCCACGGCCGCTGCCAAGCGCGGCGCCAACGTCACGATCGTTTCCGGCCCCGTTGCCGTCGATGCGCCCGAGGGCGTCACCGTGGTGCCCGTGCGTACCGCGCGCGAGATGCGCGACGCCGTGGCCGAGGTGTTTCCCACGTGCGACCTGGCCATCTTCGCTGCGGCTGTGGCCGATTTGCGCCCGGAAAACGAAGCTGACCACAAGCTGAAGAAGGGCCTCGACGACGCGGCGCTTTCCACCATTCGCCTGGCGGAAAACCCCGACATCCTTTCCGAGATGGGCCATGCGAAGGGCGACCAGGTGGTCGTGGGCTTCGCTGCGGAAACGCACGACGTGGTGCCCAACGCCCGTAAGAAGCTGCTGGCGAAGAACGCCGACATGATCATTGCCAATCAGGTGGGCAATGGCTTGGCGTTCGGTACCGAGGGCAACGAGATCTGGATGGTCACCGAAGACGGCGACGAGCACGTTCCGTATATGCTCAAGGCCGAATTGGCCGACATCGTGCTCGATAAGGCCCTGTCGCTTATGCATGGGCAGGAGTAGTTCCCCGCAATACCCCGCATAAATTAAATCTATTTGTTCCTCCTGGTTCCTCCTGATAGCATCCTTTAGCACGTCAGAGGGATCAGGAGGATTTGTTTTGCTAACCACCATGCTACATGGGAAAATTCACCGCGCCCGCGTGACGCAGGCCGAGCTGGATTACATCGGCAGCATCACCATCGATGCCGATTTGCTCGACGCTGCGGGCATTCGCGAATACGAGCGCGTGGAAATCGCGAACGTGGAACGGGGCGACCGCTTCGCCACCTATGCCATCGCCGGCGAACGGGGGAGCGGCGTCATTTGCGTGAACGGCGCGGCCGCCCACTGCGCCAACGTGGGCAATCACGTGATCATTATGGCCTATGCCCAGATGGACGAAGAAGAGGCTGCCTCCGCGAAGCCGCATGTCGTGTTCGTGGATGGATTCAATCATGCGTCCCGTATCACCCGATACGAAGCGCATGGCCGTTTGGAAGACTTGGCGTAGAGGGGGAGCCATGCAAGTTATCACTACCATTTCCGAAGCGAAGCGCGTGCTACGCGCTCTGAAGCGCGAGGGAAAGACCATTGGCCTCGTGCCTACCATGGGCTACCTGCACGAGGGGCATGCGAGCCTCATCGAGCGCGCCGTTGCCCAAAACGACGTTGCTGTCGTGAGCGTGTTTTTGAACCCCACGCAGTTCGCCGAAGGGGAAGACCTGGATGCCTATCCGCGTGACTTCGAGGCCGATTGCGCGCTGTGCGAGCGCCTGGGTGCCACGTACGTATTCCATCCCGAGCCCAGCGAGATGTACCACGACGCGCATGCGTTCGTGAACATCGACTACCTGTCCTCTACGTTGGAAGGCGCCGCGCGACCCATTCACTTCCGCGGCGTGTGCACAGTAGTTTCCAAGCTGTTCAACATCGTGCAGCCCGACCGCGCCTACTTCGGCCAAAAGGACGCCCAGCAGCTTGCCATCATCCGCAAGATGGTCGACGACCTGAACTTTGACGTACAGGTCGTGGGGTGTCCCATCGTGCGCGAGAGCGATGGCCTGGCGAAGTCGTCGCGCAACACGTACCTTTCCGCCGAGGACCGCAAGGCGGCCACGGTGCTCAGTCGTTCGGTGTTCCGCGGCCAGGAGGTTGCGCACGACGGCATGCCCGCAAGCGAGCTGGTGGGCGAGATGCTGCATGTGCTTGCCGAGGAGCCGCGCGCGAACGTGGAGTACGTGTGCGTGAACGACGCCATCGACATGCAGCCGCTCGACGCGCTCGACACCGAGGCGCTGGTCTCCATGGCCGTGCGCATCGGCTCTACGCGCCTTATCGACAATTTCGTGTACCAGCCCGCAAAGTAAAGGGGATATCATGCGAGCTCTTTCAACCATTGGCAGTGTTCTTACGCGCTACGTTGCGCTTATCATCATCGCACTTTCCGCGCTTGCGTTCGTGGTTCCCCAGGCGTTCGTGTGGGCCACGGGCTATACCACCATCTTCCTGGGCATCATCATGTTCGGCATGGGCCTAACCATCAAGCCTTCCGACTTCAAGGTCGTGTTCACGCACCCCAAGGAAGTGCTCATTGGCGCGGTGGCGCAGTACACCATCATGCCGCTGGCCGCATGGGCGCTGGCTACGGTGCTGCAGCTGCCTGCGGACATCGCCATTGGCGTCATTCTGCTGGGTTGCTGCCCCGGCGGAACGGCCAGCAACGTGATCACCTACATCGCCAAGGGCGACGTGCCCCTGTCGGTGGGTATGACCATCGTGTCCACGCTCCTGGCCCCGCTCGTAACGCCCGTGCTCGTGTATGCGCTGGCTGGCGCCTGGGTCGAGGTCTCCATCGTGGCAATGTTCGTTTCCGTGGTGCAGGTCGTGCTGCTGCCCGCGATCGCCGGCCTGGGGGTAAGCCCCTGCGCGCTGCGCGCCGTGCAGGCGCTTCGGCCCATCCTGCCCGTCATCTCGGTGTTTGCCATTG
>JAILNP010000066.1:0-13649 GCA_024691475.1 Eggerthellaceae bacterium | reverse complement strand
GCGCGACCATGGAGAGGGGGATCACCCGATCCCATTCCGAACTCGGCAGTTAAGCCCCTCCTCGCCGAAAGTACTGCGGTGTAGTCCGTGGGAGGATAGGGCGTCGCGCTCATGGGGGGCATTTCCATGCCATGGGGCCGCGGAGGGGCGACGCCGCCGTAGGCAGCCCCCTTTCGTGTTTGGGTGCTTTCGGAAGTCCTCGTATGTCCCCGTATCCCGATTCGTTACGGAACGTCCTCAGCAAGAGCACTCCTTCCCCGTACTGCGTACAATGAGCGTTGGGGTTTGTTGCCGGTAGATGGGGAGCTCTGGCTATGTTGACCAACGTGGAAATGTTCGACGCTCTATACGCGCTCATGACGAACGACGTGCGTTCCGAGGCCTTGTTGGGTGCTTCTGTGGGGAAGGACGCCCATGCGTGTCCCGCTTCGGCGGGGGCATCGCTGGCAAGGGAAGCGATTCTGCGCGCTCCTAGCACGCAGCAGATGCCCGTTCTCTGGTTCGAAATACCGCTTTTGGGCGAAGCCCGTTTTGATTTGCACATGGCGTATTCGCATTGGGCACTGCGTGATTTGAAGGCCGAGGAAATCGACTTGAGGGACCCCTACGGTGAATTATTCAGGTGGTATGCCCATGAGGAGTCAGGCGGTAATGGCTTGACGTTGGCGTTCGACATCTCGCGCGGTCGCCTGAACGATCCGGCAGTGCATGTGAACATCAACGGGAGTCCCCTACGCGACATCAAGCGATTTTTCAACATTGCAGCAGGTGAGGATGCATATGACCTCTATCGCGAATTTGCGGACTCCCTGCCAGCTGGCTGGAAGATTTGGTATACCGGTGTGCATCCGGGGCGGCCGGGGGCGCGCCTTCGCGTCGATTGCTTCGTCGACCGTAAAACAGCCGCTCGATACGAAGAAGACTGCTCGTTGCTCGTCGATGATCTGTGTGCGTGTGGCTTTTATGCGGCGGGGTCGTTGCTGCAAGATTGCGTGCGTCCCATCCTGGAATCGCCCTTCGGGCTGGAATTGCAATTCGACTTGATGCGCGATGGTTCCGTGGGCTCGACGATTGGCCTTTCGGCTGCGTTTCCCTTTGGATCGGCGACGCATGTGCGCGAGCTGTTCGGGGAAGGCGGCGAAGGTGCCGCTTACATGCATACGCTGGAGGACATGGGCCTTGCCGACGATCGGTGGCGTTGCGTGCTGCCAGCGACGTTTTCCAAGGTGATTCCCCAGGGCGAGGGTCGTCTTGCACTTTATTGCGTCCCTACGTTCGTGAAGCTGCGCATGCGCGATGGCGACCCGTTCGACGCGAAGCTCTATATGCAAACGGGAGCGGCGGAGCTGTAAGCGTGAGCGAGGGACGGAGGTTCGTTCGCATGCGCAGTGCCAAAAACGTTGATCGTTATTTGAAGCGTACACGTAGAGCATTATGCCCCCCTTGCAAGACGGCGTGTTGAGCGTCTGTTGGTTGGAGGCTGCTGATGCCATCGGATGCATGAACAAACCTTCGTCCCTTGTTCATGTGGAGTACCGTCTCTCGTACACGCGGGGTTGGTCTTCCTTGGTAGCATGACGAGTAAACCCGTTTATCAACCAGGAGGAACCATGCGCACAATCGGAAATATCATTTGGATACTCACTGGCGGGTGGATTACGGCGCTGGGCTTCTGCCTCGCGGGCTGCATCTTCTACATTTCCATTGTCGGCATTCCGCTGGGGCGCATCTCGTTTCGCATGGCGGCGCTTACGCTTGCTCCGTTTGGTAAGGATATCGTGTATGGCGGCGGCGCGCCATCGTTGCTGGCCAACATCGTGTGGTTCCTTATTATCGGCTTGTGGACGGCCCTGGCTTACGTTTTCATGGGCGTACTCTTTTGCGTTACGGTCATCGGCATTCCCTTTGGCTTGCAGCTCTTCAAAATGGCCCGTCTGGCCATCGCTCCCTTCGGGTCGTCTCTTGTGGAAGCGTAGCGTCCGCCTTGGTTGAATGATGACGCCTTGGTGACGGGTGCGCCATTTTTCTCCATATCGGGATACCGTTAAAGCCCCTGGTGAACACTGTATATGCAGTGCGTAACCAGGGGCTTTGCGCGCACGTATACTACAAGCGTCGTATTGTATGCAATTAGATTGCGTGATACCATTCCATCCGTAATACTGGATACTACGGGGTGTTATGCATATGGATCGTCTTTTGGACATTGTCGTTCGCGTGCTTGTGCGAATTTCTGCATGGGCGAAGCCGCTTTCGAAGTTGGGCCTTGTTCGCTATAGCGAAATGCAACCCAATGCTCCCATTCGTTTTCTGCTTGTGGGGTATAACGGAGCGGGAAATACGGGGGCCGATGTGCGTACGGCTGAAATCGCCCGTATCGTTCAGGAGCGCTTCGCCGAGCGTGCCCAGGTGACGGTCATGACGCTTGATCGCAATGCGACCGATTGCTATTTCCCCAACGGTATCGAGTCTCTGCAGTTCAGTTCTTTGTACCCCTTCGCTACGCTCCGTGCCTGCACGGCTCACGACGTGGTGATCTTGTGCGAGGGTTCCACCTTGAAGAGCAAGTTCGCCAATGCCCTCACGTTGTTCTTCGCGGAAGCGGCGGGCATTATGAAGGCCCAGGGAAAGCCTTGTATCGCCCTGGGTTCGGAAGCGGGCGATATGGATGCGTTCCTGGAGCGTACCGTGCGCAAGGAGTTTTCCGTGGTGCAGTTTATCGCGCGCAGCAAGGCGTCGTACGAACGCGTGGTCGACCTGGGCCTGAAGGCATTCGAGGGGACCGACGCGGCCTGGGATTTCCAGGTTGCGGAAAGCGACAGGGAGGTCGTGAACGCGCAGCTGCATTCCGATGGCTGGGACGGCTCGTCTCCTCTTCTGGGCGTTGCCGCCATCAATCCCTTTTGCTGGCCCGTGAAGCCGTCGCTTGCGAAGACGGTGCGTGCGGCCGTTACGCGCGACTGGTCCCAGAACTTCGCAAAGTGGTACTTCTTCAGCGAGTCGCCTGAGCGCGATCGGGCGTTCGATGCGTACATCAATGCGCTTGCCGAGGTCGTGAATGCTCGTTATGAGCAGACGGGTTGTCATGTGGTACTGCTGGGTATGGAGCGTCTTGACGAGCGCGCATGCCGCAAGCTGTCGGGGCTCATTCGCGCGCCGCATTCCATCTTTCTAGCGCGTGAGCATAACGCATATCGCATGACGGCGGTCTTGCGCAGCCTGTCCTTGCTCATTACCTCACGCTATCACGCGAACGTGCTGAGCATGCCCGCTGGCGTGCCCACGGTTGCCGTTTCCATGGACGAGCGCCTCCAGAATACGATGGATGAGGTAGGCCTATCTGAA
Source organism: Eggerthellaceae bacterium (assembly GCA_024691475.1). GTDB lineage: Bacteria > Actinomycetota > Coriobacteriia > Coriobacteriales > Eggerthellaceae > Denitrobacterium. The sequence goes on along the minus strand of JAILNP010000066.1, from coordinate 10,304 downwards.
CACTTGTTGCTGCGCACCGACGATGCGCAGCTGGTAGAGCATCTTCTTGGTTCGATTGCCTATATCGACGCGAACGAAGACGCTATTCAGCGTAGGCTCATGAAGGCTGCGGAGCAGTATCGTGGCGACATGTTTGACATGATGGCACTCATGGAGCAGATGGTTCGTGAGAGCGAGGCCGCTCGCTTTCAGGCTGTCGTGTCGGCTGGCGAAACGGCCGGGCAATCGGCGGAGCCGTCGGCTTCTCCGTGTGCGCGCCCTGCGTACGCACCGGAGATGGCGGATGCGCCTTCTTCTGGATTGGGCGTCGAGCAATCGCGCTTGCGCGAAGCGTGCGCGGCCGCGTGCGGTCCCCTTGGGAAGTAGGAGCGCAATGGTTGAAGAACGCACGGGCGTATTCCTAACGGGTGCTACGGGCTTTCTGGGCACGTTTATCGTCAGGGAGCTCTTAGGCGCGACCGATGCACCCATTTACGCGCTGGTAAGGGCTCTCGACGAGCGCGAAGCTGGCATTCGGCTTCGTAATCTCTGGTGGGAGCAGCCAGAATTGCGTGACGCCGTGGGGCATCGCGTGTTTCCGGTGGTGGGAAATCTGACAGAGCCCGGCATGGCCCTTTCTGCGGACGACCGCGCGCGCATAATTGCGGCATGCGGATCCGTCGTGCATGCGGCCGCCCAGGTGGAGATCATGAAGTCTCGTGCCGAGATGCAGCGGGTGAATGTTGGCGGTACGCGCGAGGCCTTGGCGCTTGCACGGGATATGCAGACTTCTGGCAGCATGGGGCGATTTGCCTTCGTGTCGACGGCGTATGTCGCAGGTGCGCTCGATGGGCATATTCCGGCAGATGAGCTGCCCGAGCATGCCTTCAATAGCGCGTACGAGGAGAGCAAGTGGCAAGCCGAGCGCCTGGTACGGCAAAGCGGTTTGCCGTTTACCGTATTTCGTCCCGGCATGATAGTGGGCGATAGCGAAACGGGGCGCATCGCCACGTTCAATACGGTGTACTACGTGCTGAAGCTTCTGCTTACGCAGGGCATTCGGTTCCTTCCCGTGTCGCGTCGCCAAAGGGTCAACATCGTTCCCGTGGATTATGTCGCCCGCACCCTGGTGGGGCTCTTGTTCGATGGCGATGCCCAGGGCGAGACGTTTCATCTGGTAACCCCCAAGGGGAAGCAACCTCAGGTTGGCGAGCTCGTCGACTACGTACGTGCGTGGGCGAAGCGCGAGCTCGGAGTGTCTGTTCCCCGGATGCTTTGCGTGCCCATTCCGGGGCTGGCAAATCGCGGTGCGACGCGGAACATGCAGGGGGAAGAGCGCGCTCATGGTCGCGCGGCGAACCTCATGGCGCTCACGCCGTATTTCTACGATAGGCGTGACTTCGACACGGAAAACCTTGGCCCGCGTGGGCACGAGCTTCCCCTTTGGCGTGACTACATCGATTCGATGCTGGCGTATGCGTGCCGAAAGAACTTCCTGCACCACAGTAGTCGAACGGTGTTCGAGCAGGCTGCGTTTCGGCGGAAGAGCGCAAGCGCGCCCGTTGTCTATCATGACGTGAGCGCTCAGGGCATAAGCAACATGCCTGCGAAAGAGATGGACGATCTTATTGCGCGCATCCATGCGGCGCTTGATGCATGGGGCGTTAAGCCAGGCGATCGCATTGCCGTTGCTGGGGCGAACAGCACGACGTACTTTGCCCTTGATATGGCGTTGGGCCTTGCGGGTGCAGTGAGCGTTCCCGTGTACTACACGACTCCTCCCAAGGAAATCGATGCGTTGTTGCGCGTGCGACGTGCGTCGATGCTCTTCGTGGGAGACGCCCGCATTATGTCACGCGTCGACCAGGTGGAAGCCGATGTGCCGATTGTTGCATTTGGCGGCGTGGACGTTCCGGCGTCTGCGGATGACGTGGTGCGTTGGAATGCGTTTCTGGAGCGTGGCGTGGGTAGGACGCCTTCGCCGGCGGTCGTTGACTATGGGGAACTGGCCACGATTCGCTCGACGTCGGGTACGACGGGATTGCCGAAGGGCGTACTGTTCAATCATTACCAGCTGCGCTGGATGGGTGAGGTTCTTGCGGCCCTGCTGGGTTGGCGCGGACGGACGACTGAGATGCGCTACCTGTCGTTTCTGCCGATGAGCCATGTGGTTGAGGGCATTTTGGCAACGTATGCCCCTTACTATATGCGCGCCAAGACAGACCTCTATTACCTCAATGACTTTGCGGCTCTTGCCGAGTCGTTACCCAAGATTCGCCCGACGGTGTTCTTTTCCGTGCCTCGATTCTACGAGAAGGTGTGGGACCAATTTGCCGCGAACCCCGCTGGTCAGCGCTACCTTGCCATGAAGGACGGCTCCGTGAAGCGCGCCTTTGCGCGCGTTGCGCGTCGCAAGCTGTTGAAATTGGCGGGGCTTGATGCGTGTGAGCAGTTGCTGGTGGGCTCGGCTCCCGTAAGCCGAGAGCTGCTGGAGAGCTATCGCGAGCTGGGGATCGAAATCCACAATGCCTATGGGCAGACGGAAGCGCCCCTCATTACGCTTAGCCGCTTGGGCGATAACCAGTTGGGTAGCGTGGGAGCGGCGCTTCCCGATACGCAGATACTCATTGCCGAGGACGGCGAAATCGTTGTGCGCGGCCCCCAGGTGGCGCTCGGCTACGATGGCCTTCAGTCGCAAAGCGTTGGCAGGGGTGTGCTGCGCACGGGCGATATCGGAACGCTCGATGCCGAAGGGCATCTCTCCCTCGTGGGGCGTCAGAAGGAGATGCTCGTCACATCGTACGGCAAGAACGTCAATATGCAGAAAGTCGAAACCGCGCTGAAGGGCATTTCCGGTGTCGACGAGGCGGTTGTCGTGGGCGAGGGTAGGCCGTTCTGCAGTGCGCTGCTGTGGTTGGGCCAGGACTGCAGCGAAGAGGGCTTGGAGGGCGAAATCACGCGCGTCAATGCGGGTTTGTCACATCCCGAGCAGGTGAAGCGATGGGTCGTGGAGCGCGAGCCCCTCTCTATTGCAAAAGGCGAATTAACGCCTAACCTAAAGGTGCGTCATGCCGTGGTGGAGGAGCATTATCGCGCCGACATCGAGGCCCTGTACGAGGGTCATGGCGGTGTCGCTTCTCGGGGTTCGGCGAAGGGGGCGTAGGGTGTCCATTCCGGTTCGCATGTTTCATCTGGCTCATCGTCGCATGCCGTCTTTGTTTGGCAAGGTTGTGTTGCACGTGCTGATGCGTGCGACCGCCCGTGGGTTCAGCGGGCGACCGGAGCGTCTGGATGGGTCGCATGCCGAACGGCTGCATGCCTACGCTGCGTATACGTTGCGCATGGTTCGGGAGCGTTCATGGGGTATGGAAGAGGACGGCGCTCTCCCCGCTTCCAACGAGCTGGATGCCGTTCGGAATACGGAATTGGCGCTGCGCCTGCGCGAGGAAATGCGTTCGACGGCATGCGCCCTGCGGCGCGTGCTTCGACCGACGGACCAGCGCGAGGCATGGGAAGTGGTGCGCGTGCTCTATCGGGTAATCGGCATCGTCCTGGAAGCTCAGCCTATACAAGCTGCGAGCGCGTCCGCGCAGGGTGCGGGGCGCAACGGGCAAATCGCCCAGGACGGCGGGGTTTGCTCTTGCTCTTCCTCCGATACTGCTTGCGAAGGGAATTGCGGCCCATCCGCGTCTGTTCGCATGCGCAGTTGCTATTTTTCGAGCATATACGGCCCCGCGACGTGCGCCTTGATGTCGCGCATGGACGAGGGCCTTATGGCGGGGCTTGTGGGCGACGGCGAACTCGTTTTTTCCTCGCGTATAACCCAGGGCGCAGATGCGTGTTACGCATGCTTCGAAATGAAAGGGGCCGCACGATGAAGACGGCTATCGTTGTTGGGTCGGGCGCGGGTGGCGCCATGATGGCTCGCGAGCTGCAGGGTTCCTACCAGGTTACCGTGTTGGAAAGCGGTGGCACGTTTTCTCTGTTTGGCATGAACGTCGACCGCCTGGCCTCCTGGCGCAAGACGGGGGCCTTCTTCGACGACCGCATGATCCAGCTGCTGTTTCCGCAAATGAGAATCGCGCACGTTCCCGAAATGACGCTCGTGACGGGGCGCTCCGTGGGCGGCACGACCACCCTGGCTACGGCCAATGCAATACGCCAGGATAGCGCCTTGCGTGACATGGGGATATGCCTCGACGATGAGTTCGAAGCCCTGCAGGGTGAGCTTCCCATAACGACAGGCCATCGTGGTGGTTGGTCGCAGCGTACGGAGGAAATCTGGGGCATATTCGAAGAGATGGGTCTGCAGCCTCAGGTTATGCCGAAATTCATGCAGCCCCACGCGCGATGCGTTGCGTGCGGGCGCTGCGTTTTGGGTTGCCCTACGGGCGCGAAATGGGATGCCCGTTCGCTGCTTGACGAGGCGGTGCGTCGGGGCGCCCAGGTCATCGATCGGTGCCGTGTGATGCGGCTGGAGATGTCGGGCGACCAGGTGCAGGGCGTATGGACCATTCATGGGGGCCGCAAGCAGCTGTTCCGCGCCGATTTGGTCGTCCTCGCGGCTGGCGGGCAGGGAACCCCTCTCATTCTGGAGTCGTCGGGCATCGTTTCGGAACAGGCATTCTTCGTTGACCCGGTGCTATGCGTGGCAGGTCGCCTTCCCGGGGCGTCCCTGCATCGGCAGCTTCCCATGCCGTTCGTCAGCCAGCAGGACGGGTACATTCTCTCGCCGTACATGGATTGGCTGAGCTTCTTCTTCAATCGGGGCTGGCGTATGCCTGCGCAGGACATTGCAAGCATCATGATCAAATACGCCGATACGCAAGAGGGGTCGGTGGGCTGCGGCGGCATTGCCAAGCGGTTGACCACCCTCGACTACGAGCGCATGGCGTATGGCGTCGATCAGTGCAAGGAGATTCTTGGGCACATGGGCGTTCGGGAGGATGAAATGGTCCTGGGAACCATGAATGCCGGCCACCCTGGCGGTACGCTCCCTCTTACGAAAGACGAGGCACAAACGCTGCATAACCGCCTCTTGCCTGCCAATTGCTATGTTTCCGATGCGTCGTTGCTGCCTGTGGCGATGGGTAATCCTCCCATGCTTACCATCATGGCCCTGGCGAAGCGCATCGCGCGCATCGTTCGCTAGTGCTGTTGCCTTCATGCGGCTAGGCAACGAGGTGGGGTTCCCCTGCTCCCGTCTGGTACGATAGGGTTCCTCAAAGCGTATGAAGGGGGTACACATGGATCTTGCAATCTTGCATGGCATCCAGAATACGATTGGATGCGACTTTCTCGACATGGTCATGCCTGCCATTACCATGCTCGGCGAAAAGGGCGCTATTTGGCTTATTACGGGCATCGTGCTTATCTGCATGAAGCGCTATCGTCGTTGGGGCATTACGCTCATCTGCGGCGTTGCGCTTGTCTGGGTCGTGGGCGACCTCATCATCAAGCCCATCGTCGCTAGGCCGCGTCCGTTCGTGGTCGATCCTACGCTGCTCCCCCTGCTGGTGGAGGCTCCGACTGACTATTCATTCCCTTCGGGGCATACGTCGGCAAGCTTCGCGGCGGCAACGGTGCTCCTGTTCAGCAACGTAAAGAAGCCCTGGAAGGTGCTGGGTCTTGTCGTGGCAATCCTCATCGCTTTCTCGCGCTTGTACGTGTGCGTGCATAATCCCACCGACGTACTGGCCGGCCTGGTCATGGGTGTTGCAGCGGGCATTCTCGTGTCGCTGGTGTCGAATGCGCTTGCGCAGCGTTTTGGCTGGGGCGAGGCGGCTGCGGTGCCACGGGGTAAGCATTCTCGATAGGTTTCGCGCCCCATGGCAGGAAGCCATGGGGCGTTTCGTTTTCAAGGGGAGTTCATGAATCAGCTGGTAATTGGCCCGCATCTTTCGGTGGCCAAAGGCTATGCGAAGGCCGCTGACGAAGCGGCGAAGCTGGGCGCGACCACGTTCCAATTCTTCACGCGCAACCCGCGTGGCGGCAAGGCAAAGGCGCTCGATCCTAAGGACATTGAACGCTATCGCGTGCGGGCGCAGGAGCAGGGCATCGTGCGCATGCTCGCTCATGCTCCTTATACGCTGAATGCCGCTGCGGCCAAGCCCGAGGTGCAGGATTTCGCGCGTCAGACGTTTGCCGATGACCTGCAGCGCATGGAGACGTTCCCCGGTTCGTGCTACAACTTCCACCCTGGCAGCCATGTGGGGCAGGGCGCTGAAGTGGGCATTCAGAAGATCGTTGCCGTCTTGAACGACGTGCTGCGCCCCGAGCAGACGACCACCGTGCTGCTGGAGACCATGGCGGGCAAGGGAACGGAAATTGGGCGTACGTTTCAAGAGCTGGCGGCCATCATCGATGGCGTGGATCTGGATGACCATATGGGCGTCACGCTCGATACGTGCCATGTGTGGGATGCGGGCTACGATATTCGCGACAGCCTTGATGGCGTGCTCGAGGAGTTCGACCGCGTCATCGGGCTCGATCGTTTGAAGGCCATCCACCTGAACGACTCGAAGAACCCTCGCGGGTCGCATAAGGATCGCCACGAATGCATTGGCAAGGGGGAAATTGGCTTCGAGGCCCTTTCCGCCGTTACCCGCCATCCCGCGTTGCGTCATTTGCCGTTCTACCTGGAAACACCCCAGGAATCGCTTGTGGGGTATGCGGAGGAAATCGCCGCATTACGCGCAATTTGGCAATAAGCTGCATATCCTCGTTCCATCGGGTACCATAGGACGGAACAACCAACACGAAAGGACGCCCATGGACCGCGAAGAGGAAATCAAGAAGATATCCGCTGAACTGAATGCCCTGAAAACGCCCGAGTACTTCGTTTCCGATGTGCATGGCGAATTCGGCGCGTTCGCACACATCCTGCGTAATGGGTGCGGCATGGTGCGTGTGGCCATCGACGATGTGCTGGGCGATCAGCTGGAAGAGAGCGAGGCCGATGCCCTGGCAACGCTCGTGTACTATCCGCATCGCAAGCTCCCCCTGTTGGTAGAGGCCGCCGACGATGCCGATCTGTGGCGCATCCACACCATGAAGAACCTGCTCGCGGTGCTTCGCCATGTGGCTGCCGACCGCTCGCCTCGCTCCGTTGCCGATGCGCTTTCCAGCGACGTTGCCCGCGAGGTGTACGTCATCCTGGGGTTGGAAGATCGGGCGCCTGCGCAGGCTCCCGAGCTTTCGAACGACCCCGATGTGCAGATCATTGCGTTGTGCCAAGCTATTCAGCATTTGGTCATCGGTCACGTGCATATGGTGGGTGACATCTATGATCGCGGCCCCGCGCCACATCTGATCATGGATGAGCTTGCCAAGTTGCCTTCTCTCGATATCCAGTGGGGCAACCACGACATGGTGTGGATGGGTGCTTCCCTTGGCCAGCGCGGCTGCATCGCGCATGTGGTGCGCAATTGTGCGCGCTATGGCAACCTCGACATCCTTACCGACGCCTATGGCATGGACCTCGCGCCCCTGGTTAGCTTCGCGCTGAAGGCATACGAGGGCGATCCGTGCGAAGCCTTCGCCCTGAAGGTGAACCCGGGCCTGTCTCCTGAAGAGCTCGACGCTGCCGTTAAGGTGCAGAAGGCCATGGCCATCTTGCAGTTCAAGGTGGAGGCCCAGCTTATCGACGAGAACCCGAGCTTCGGGCTGGAAAACCGCAAGCTGCTGCATCTCATCGACTACGAGCGCGGCATCGTGCCGGTGGACGGCGTGGAGTACGAAGTCACCGATACGTACCTGCCCACGGTCGACCGCGAACACCCCTACGAGCTCACGCCGGACGAGGAAGCGGTCATGCGCCACCTGGAGCATGAATTCATGACGTGCGAAACGCTGCAGAAGCACATGCGCGTTCTGCTCGATCGCGGCAGTCTGTATGCGCTTTCCAACGGAAACCTGCTGCTCCATGCCTGCGTGCCGCTGAATGAAGACGGCAGCCTGAAGGAAGTCGACATCTTCGGGAAGACGTGCTCGGGCCTGGCTCTGTACGACGAGCTGCAGGAATGGGTGTATCGCGGCTTCCGCGCCGAAGACGAGGAAACGCGCAAGCGTGGTCGAGACATCATGTGGTACCTGTGGCTGGGCGAGGGCTCGCCCCTGTTCGCAAAGAGCAAGATGGCCACGTTCGAGATCTACATGTGCCGCGAAAAGGAAGCGCGCAAGGAAATCAAGAATGCGTTCTACCAGCTCTTCGATTCGGAAGAGCCCTACAACAACATCTTCCGCGACTTCGGCCTCGACCCCCATACCGCCCATTTGGTGTGCGGTCACGTGCCCGTGAAGGTGAAGGACGGGGAAGACCCGGTGAAGGCTGGCGGCAAGGTAATCTGCATCGACGGCGGCTTTTCCGCGGCGTACCAGAAGACTACGGGCATTGCTGGCTTTACGCTGGTGAGCGGCCCGAACGACCTGGTTCTCTATAGCCACGAGCCCCTGCCTAGCGTAGACGATGCCATCCGCGACAACCTGGACATTCACTCTACGGCGCGCATAATCGAGGAGTACGCTACGCCGCGATTGATTGCCGATACCGACGAGGGCCTGTTCTTGCATGCCCGCTTGCGGAAAATGCAAGCCTCCTAAGCCACGTGGCCCGCTAGCGTAAGGCTAGCGGGCATTATTATTCTCGGGGGTTTTATACGCTGGGGTCGGTAGCAACCCATACAACTGGTATAACAGTCTCTCATTGAGGGAGAACGAAACATGCGGGGTAGGGACCCGTATGGAAAGGAGCATTAATGCCCGAGTATCAACAGCTCACGCCCGAGCTGGTTTCCCAGCTTGCGGAAATCGTGGGCGCCGACAACTGCCTTACCGGCGAGGACATCGCCGAAGATTACGCGCATGACGAAATGCCCATTTACGGCACGCGCATGCCCGAGGCGGTTTGTCTTCCCGCCACCACCGAGGAAGTGGCTGCCATTATGAAGCTGTGCTACGAGAACAGCATTCCCGTTACGGTGCGCGGCGCAGGCACGGGCCTGGTTGGCGGCAGCACGCCGCTGTACGGCGGCGTTGTCTTGTGCACGATGCGCATGGACAAGATTCTTGCGTACGATATGGACAACCTGAACGTGCGCGTTCAGCCGGGCGTGCGCCTGTGCGACCTGGCTGCCGATGCGCTCGATCATGACCTCATGTATCCGCCCGATCCCGGCGAGAAGACCGGATCTTTGGGCGGCAACGTGAGCACCAATGCCGGCGGCATGCGTGCCGTGAAATATGGCACGACGCGCGATTACGTGCTGGCTATGACCGTGGTGCTTCCTACGGGCGAGATTCAGCATATTGGCCGTGCGGTCACGAAGACCAGCTCTGGCTACAGTTTGCTGCACCTGATGATTGGCTCGGAAGGCACGCTTGGCGTCATCTGCGAGCTCACGCTGAAGCTCGTTCCTAATCCGCGCGAGGACATGAGCTTCATCCTGCCGTTCGAGAACATCGAATCGGCTATCGAGTCGGTTCCCAAAATCAAGCTCGCCGGCCTGAATCCGCAGTCCATCGAGTTCATGGAGCGCGATATCGTGGACACCTCGGCCGAGGCCACGGGCAACCACGTGTTCCCCACGGAGGTAAACGGCTGCGAAGCGGGTGCTTACATTCTGGTCACGCTCGACGGAAACGACGAGGACGAGATCTTCATGCGCGCCGAGCGTCTGGCGGAAATCGCCGATGAGCAGGGTGCGTTCGATACGCTCGTGGTGCAGGATCCGTCTCAGAAGGAAAGCGTCTGGGCGGCTCGCAGCTCGTTCTTGACCGTCATCGAGTCGGATACCGACCTCATCGACGAGATGGACGTGGTTGTGCCCGTGAACGTTATTGCCGACTTCCTGAAGTACGTCCACGAAGTGGGCGAGCAGAATGGCACGCGCATTCGTTCGTTTGGTCATGCGGGCGATGGCAACCTGCACATTTATTGCTGCGCGAACGACGCCGACCAGGACGAGTTCCTGCAGCAGTCCGCCAAGGTCATGGAAGCCGCGTACGCCAAGTGCGCCGAGTTGGGCGGCCAGATTTCCGGCGAGCACGGCATTGGCCATGCGAAGAAGGATTACCTGCGCGCTTCGCTGGGCGAGACGCCCATCAATCTCATGGCGGGTATCAAGGCCGTCTTCGACCCGAAGTGCATTTTGAACCCGGGCAAGATCTGCAGCTAGACATTTTCCGTCATATGAGCAACGGGCTGGCCGAGTGATTGAACTGTACCCCGGAACTTGGATTAAGAAATAGGAGTTCGAGTTCCGGAGGTGCAGTTTCTTTATGGGAAAGCACGGCGTCGAGGTGCGCGAGAAGGCGGCTGAGCTGAT
>JAILNP010000055.1:0-7526 GCA_024691475.1 Eggerthellaceae bacterium | reverse complement strand
GCGCGTTGGCCAGCGCCGCCTTGCCGTACCCCGAATCGATCAGCTCAGCCGCCTTCTCGCGCACCTCGACGCCGTGCTTTCCCATAAAGAAACTGCACCTCCGGAACTCGAACTCCTATTTCTTAATCCAAGTTCCGGGGTACAGTTCACATGCGGCTGCTCCCCTTATTTGTTCTGGGTAAAGCCCGATGCGTATAAGCGGGGGCTATTCCTCGGGTAGCTCGGCTAGGTACTTTGGCTCGGGCGTAGGCGCAAGGTCGGTGGTGTCGTAGTCCTTGTAGGTGTTCACTAGGTTCAGGATCATCTGCGCACCGCTGCCAGTAACGCCCACCGAAATGGTGGCGTTCGTGATGTGGTTGCTCTCGTCGATGGTGAACGATAGGGCGGCGAGCTGCGCCTCGGCATTGAGGGGCCAGGTGCTCGTATCGAAGAGGCCCAGGTCGACGACGGCTTGCGGCTCGATCATGGCGGCGGCCTTCGTCTCACTATCCTTTTCTTCCATCTGCCAGCTTTGGGCGTGGTCGAGCAGGGCATCGACCCAGGTTGCGTCGAGGTACAGTCCCGGGCGCGTTACAAGGGCCTGCATGCTGTTGCCAGCAACGTTTACGCCGATGGAGTCTTCGCCCTGGATGACCACGGCGTCATCGCCCTGGATGTACACCTCGAGCGGGATGGGTTGGCCGTCTTCGCCAGGCACGTCATAGGACGTGTAGTAGCGATGTGGGTTCGAAGTGGCGTCTATCTTCACTTCGGTTTTGGACGAGCCGTTGCTCTGCAGCTGCCCCAGCGTGGTGGTGGTTTCGGTGCTGCATTCGCACGTGACGTTCTTGTAGCTGGTGGCCAGCGCTTCGTCGATCTTGGCGCGCACGGTGGGCCCGTCGGTGATGCTAGATGCCTTGGTTTGCGTGTTGCCATCTTGCGAAAGCGCGCTTGTGTCGGTTTGCGTGTTGGCCGAGGAGTCGGCTTCCTGCTTTCCGCCACATGCCGTGATGCCCACGGCGAGCATAGTTGCGATGATTCCGGATGCTGCTATCTGAACGACCCTATTCATGATGGCCCCCTTTATCCAACTATTTAGATTGTATGGGAAAGTGGGATATGTTTCCATTCTCATTGTTCTTCGCAGGGCAGGGAAGTATGATGAATAGGTTGCTTTTGCGGCCTCCACGCAACCGCATGGGCAGCCATCCGCGCACTCTCGCACACGTGTGCGTATTATGCGCAGGTGCAGGATTTTCTTGAATAAGACGTTGACTATCGGTTTTTGCGCCGATAAACTAACGCCTTGCGTTTTGACACTTTCAAGGAGAAATATACATGTACGCAATCGTTAAGACTGGCGGCAAGCAGTACAAGGTTGCCCCTGGTGACATCATCGAAGTCGAAAAGCTTGATGCCGAGGCTGGCAGCAAGGTTGAGCTCCAGGCCATTTGCATCGTCGATGGCGATAAGGTAGAGCCCGTTTCCGCAAAGGCCGGTTCCACCAAGGTTACCGCTGTTGTTCTCGAGCAGTTCAAGGGCAAGAAGCAGCTCGTCTTCAAGTTCAAGAAGCGCAAGAACTACAAGAAGCTTCGTGGTCATCGCCAGAACCTGGTTCGCGTGCAGATCGAATCCATCGGTAGCGAAAAGGCTGCCAAGAAATCCACCAAGAAGGCTGCTGCCAAGAAGGCTGAAAAGGCCGCGGCAGACGCTGAGTAGTAACGAGGGAGTTGAAGTAAGATGGCACATAAGAAAGGCCTCGGTTCCACTCGCAATGGTCGCGATTCCCGCGCACAGCGTCTGGGCTGCAAGAAGTTCGCTGGCGAGCAGGTAATCACCGGCAACATTCTGGTCCGCCAGCACGGCACCCACTTCCACCCCGGCGAGAACGTCGGCCGTGGCAAGGACGACACCCTGTTCGCTCTGTGCGACGGCGTTGTCGAGTACACGAAGGGTATCAAGCGCAAGGTTCACGTCCGTCCGCAGGCGTAAATCGCACGCATAATCTGTAGTGTCGGGGCTCCCCAGAATATGGGGAGCCCCTTTTGCATTAGAATGGCTTACAACCGTAAAGCCCGATAGACAGGCGAAACGACTATGTTCATAGACAAAGTGCATATTCACGTGAAGGGTGGCGACGGCGGTGCTGGCTGCATGAGCTTCCGCCGCGAGGCCCATGTTCCCAAGGGCGGTCCCGACGGTGGCGACGGTGGCCATGGTGGCAACGTGGTCATCCAGGCTGACGGCAGCGTTTCCTCCCTCATCGACTATCGCTTCAAGCACCATTTCAAGGCGCAGCGCGGTACGCATGGCAAGGGCAGCCGCATGCACGGCGCCAATGGCGACGACCTTATCCTGAAGGTTCCCATGGGCACCATCGTGCGCGAATACGACGAGGAAACGAAGGAAGTGGGCGAGACCATCGCCGACCTTACGCACGATGGCGATGCCGTCGTGGTGGCTCAGGGTGGCGTAGGCGGCCGTGGCAACATCCACTTCGTTACTTCTACGCGACGTGCTCCTGCCTTCGCCGAACTGGGCGAACCTGCCCACGAAGGCTGGATCGAGCTGGAAATGAAGCTCATGGCCGACGCCGCTTTGGTGGGCGTGCCCAGTGCGGGCAAGAGCTCTATCATCTCGCGCGTGAGCGCGGCGAAGCCCAAGATTGCCGATTACCCGTTCACTACGCTGCAGCCCAACCTGGGCGTCGTGCGCAGCGACGACTACGACTACGTCATTGCCGACGTTCCCGGCCTCATCGAGGGCGCGCACGAGGGCAAGGGCCTGGGTCACGAGTTCCTGCGCCATGTGGAGCGCACGGCTATCATCGTGCACGTGGTCGATATCACGGGTGGGTTCGAGGGCCGCGACCCCGTGGAGGACTATCGCATCATCAATCGCGAGCTGGAACTGTATTCCGACGAGTTCGCCGCACGTCCTCGCATCGTGGTGGCGAACAAGGTCGACATGCCTGGGTTCGAGGACAATCTGGAGCGCCTGCGCGAGGCCGTGAAGGCCGACTCGCTGGCTGCTGCGGGCGGCAACGAGTTTGCCGAAAGCCCCATCGACCCGAAGCTGTACCTCACCAGCGCCGTTACCGGCAAGGGGCTCGATGCTCTTGCTGCCGCCATCGGCACGCGCGTACACGAGATCCGCGAAGCGGCTCGTGCGGCCCAGGAAGCCGAGCCCCATTACGATTACGTGTGGGAGCGCAAGCGTCAGGCACGCGAGCAGAAGTTCGAGGTCGTCAAGCTCTCCTCCGACGTCTACCGCGTGGTGGGCACCCAGGTGGAGCGCATGGTCGTGCAGTGCGACTGGGAAAACGAAGAAGCCATCGCCTTCTTGCAGCATCGTTTCAAGCGCCTGGGCATCGATGCCGCCCTGGAAGCGGCAGGTGCGCGTGATGGCGACGAAATCCGCATCGTGGGTCGTTCGTTCGAATTCGAATCGTCCCGCATGCACGAAGACATCTACGCAGGATTGGACATCTAGTGAAGCACGCGCGCAGCAAGGTCATCGTCGTAAAGATCGGCTCGTCCACGTTGGTGGGGAAAGACGGCGCCCTCGATAGGGGGTACCTGGAGGCCTTGGCCGAACAGGTTGTCTCCCTGCGCAAGGCGGGCTGGAAGCCCATCATCGTCTCGTCTGCGGCCATTGCCTGTGGCGTGCAGGTGCTGGGGCTCGATGCGCGTCCCAGCGACATGCCCAGCCTGCAGGCTGCCGCGTCGGTGGGGCAGGGTGCTTTGGCAAGCGCGTATAGCGAGGTCTTTGGCGCGCACGACGTGGTCACCTCGCTCGTGCTGCTTACGCGCCACGACACGGCCAGTCGCCATGCCTACGTGCATGCGCGTGAAACGCTGCGCGCGCTTCTGGAATACGACGTCGTTCCCGTGGTGAACGAGAACGACACGACGTCGGTCGAGGAAATCCGCTTCGGCGATAACGATACGCTGGCTGCGCTTGTGGCGTGCCTTATCAAGGCCGACATGTGCGTCATATTCTCCGACATCGACGGCCTGTACACGGCCAATCCGCGCGAAAATGCGCATGCGCGCAAGCTCGACCGCGTCGATTTCATCACGCCCGAAATCATGGCCTCCGCCGGGGGCGTTGGCTCTTCGGTGGGCAGCGGCGGCATGGTCACGAAGATTCGCGCCGCACGCGTGCTCATGATCGCCGGCATTCCGCTCGTGGTGTGCAATGGCCATGAACCCCATGCGCTCGAGCGCTTGGTGCAGGGCGAATCGGTGGGCACGTGCTTCGAAGCGCGTCGCGTGCCGCACGAAATAACGAACTACAAGCTCTGGATTGCCCTGGGCGATTCCGCGAAGGGTTCGATCGTCGTTGACGACGGCGCGCGCGATGCCCTGGTGGGAAAGGGCAGATCGCTTTTGTGCGTGGGCGTAACCAACGTTACGGGCACGTTCGATGCGGGCGATATCGTGAACATCGAAGACGCGCGCGGGCATTTGTTTGCCCGTGGCAAGGTTTCCGCTTCCAGCGACGAAATCCTGCTCGCGCGTGGGTATAGCCAGGCGCAGATGGCGGCAAATCGCCTGCTGGCACCTTTGGCGGAGTCTCCTATAGTCCATCGAGATGAATTGGTGGTGTTTGAATGAGCGTGAAGGAAGTTGCCCTAGCAGCGAAGAAGGCCAGTGTTGCCTGCGGAAAGGCGTCGCTTAGCGTGCGTAATGGTGCGTTGCATGCCATGGCGCAGGCGCTGCGTGAGCATGCGGCCGACATCGTGCAGGCGAACGAGCTTGACATGCAGGCTGCCCGCGAGGCGGGTACGGCCGAGCCGCTGCTCGATCGCTTGCAGCTTACGGCCGAGCGCATCGAGGGCATGGCATGCGGCCTCGAATCGCTTGCCGAGCTTCCCGACCCCCTGGGCCAGGTGCAGCAGGAGCGCACCCTTGCTTCTGGGGTGAACCTCACGCGCGTGAGCGTTTCCATGGGCGTTGTCGCCATGGTGTACGAAGCACGCCCCAACGTCACTGCCGACGCTGCCGGCATCTGCGTGAAGACGGGCAATGCCTGCGTCCTGCGTGGTGGTAGCATGGCGTTCAATTCGAATGTGTATCTTGCTCACCTTCTGCATGATGCCGCGGTTTCCGCCGGCATGCCGGTTAATTGCATCTGCGCGGTGGAAACGAAGGATCGCGCCGCTACCGACGAATTGCTGCAGATGCGCGGCATCGTCGACGTGCTCATTCCGCGTGGTGGAGCCGGTCTTATTCAGCATTGCGTGCAGAACGCCACGGTGCCCGTCATTGAAACGGGCGTGGGCAATTGTCACGTGTACGTGCACGAACCCGCCAACGTCGAGATGGCGCGCGATATCGTGGTAAACGCGAAGACGCAGCGCCCGGGCGTATGCAATGCCATCGAATCGCTGCTTGTCGATGATTCCATCGCCGAGCAAGTGCTTCCCATTATCCTGCCCGAACTTGCGCAACGTGGCGTGGTTATACATGCTGACGAGCATGCGTATGCCATCGCTCAGCAGCTCATCGACCAGGGTGTTTCCATGCAGCTCGTACCCGCTACGGAAGACGACTGGGCTACCGAGTACCTGGACCTCGACATTGCCGTGCGCTGCATGAGCGGGCTTGATGCCGCCATCGAGCACGTGAATCGCTTTGGCACGCGTCATTCCGAATGCATCGTCACGGAAGACGAAGCTGCTGCCGAGGAATTTCTGGCCAGCATCGACGCAGCTGCCGTGTATTGGAACGCATCTACGCGCTTCACCGATGGTGGGGAATTTGGCCTGGGTGCCGAAATTGGCATCTCCACCCAGAAGCTTCACGCCCGCGGGCCCTTTGCGCTTGCGGCTCTTACCACGTACAAGTACCTGCTTCGTGGCTCCGGCCAGGTGAGAAGCTAGTGAGCGTCATTAGCGAACATTTCGATCGCTTGGGCCTTGCGCCCGACGGCTCCATCGATGCTAGCCGCACGTATCGCCTGGGCATCATGGGCGGTACGTTCGACCCCATTCACATTGGCCATTTGGCGTGTGCCGAACAGGCGCGCGATGCGTTCGACCTAGATGCCGTGCTCTTCATTCCGGCGGGTCAGCCCGTGTTCAAGAAGCACCAGAAGGTCACCTGCGCGGCCGACCGCCTGGAAATGTGCCGCTTGGCCTGCGCCGACAATCCTGCCTTCGACGTAAGCCCCATTGAAATCGAGCGCGGGGGCGATACGTATACCATCGACACGCTTCACCAGCTGCGCGATTACTATCCGGAAAACGTCGAGCTCTACTTCATCACGGGCGCCGACGCCATGCTCTCCATCGTTAGCTGGCGTAATTCGCAGGGTCTTTCGAAGCTTGCGCACCTAATCGCCGCCACGCGACCAGGATTCGTAATGTCGGACGAATATAGAAGAACCCTAGCCGAGCATGGGTGTTTTGACGTAAGCTATCTAGAGATGACCGCGTTGTCGGTTTCGTCGAGCATGCTGCGCGCATGGGTAGGCCAGGGCAAGTCGATCCGCTATCTTTGCCCGCAGGGTGTTTGGCAATACATTCAGGATCGCGGCTTGTACCGCGCGTCTGGATTGGGGGAATAGACGTATGGGCAAGAAGAAGAACAAGAAGCAGCTGCAGAAGGAGCTCGAGAAGCTCGAGAAGAAGCAGCTTGCGAAAAAGAAGAACAAGAAGGCGAAGAAGGCCGCCAAGCGCCAAGAGCTCACGCGCGAGAAGCTCATCGAGCTTTCCGGTGGCGACCTGCCGTACCAGCCCGCGTCGAAGAAGGTCTTCGGCAAGAAGAACTATAAGCGCATGAAGGTGCTTCTGGCTGCCCGCGTGGGCAAGAAGCGCTACAAGCATTCGGTTGGCGTGGCCAAGACGGCCAAGAAGCTTGCCAAGCTGTATGGCTACAACCCGAAGGTTGCTCGCATGGCGGGCATCCTGCACGACTGGGACAAGGGCCTGGGCGTGTACGAGATTCGCGAGCGCGCTCAAACCCTGGGCGTCGACCTCGACCCCCAGATTTCGGAAAACATGCCCTGGTTGCTGCATGGCCCCACGGCTGCCGCGGCCCTGCGTTTGGAATACCCCGAATTTGGCGAGGAAGTCTTCCAGGCCATCGCGCGTCATACTTCGGGCGCAGCCGAGATGTCGCCGCTCGATTGCATCATCTACGTGGCCGATATCATCGAGCCCAATCGCACGTTCGGCGATATGAAGGGCATCAAGCGCTTGCGCAAGGAAGTGGGGAAGGTCCCGCTGGAACAGCTGTACTTCGATGCGTTCAAGTACACCTTCACGTTCCTGGTGAACCGCGACCGTCAGCTCTACCCGGAAACGGTGGACATCTGGAATTCCCTCATGTGGAAGTACGGCTTCGTGCGCACCATGAAATTCTAGGCGCGCGGGAATCATACGCAAACGAAACGGGGTGGCCGATCGATTGAACTGCGTCCCAAAACTTGGACGTGGTAAATAAAGGGCTAGGCCACCAAGGACTGGCTCCGGAACTCCTCCGGGGTCAGTCCTTCTAGTCTAACCTGCCTCCTCTGGGTATTCCAGTAGACGATATAAT
>JAILNP010000051.1:0-3514 GCA_024691475.1 Eggerthellaceae bacterium | reverse complement strand
CATGAAGAATGCCACCAGGAACGCAGCCGACGTACCCCACATGAGCGGATGCACTTCCTTGAAGCGGCCCATAGCGAACATCACGAAGCAGTAGAAGATGAAGCCGAAACCGATACCATCGGTGATGGAGTAGGTCATGGGGATGCCAGCGATCGTCAGGAACGACGGGATGGCCATCGCGGGATCCTTCCAATCGATATCCGCAATCGAGCTCATCATCAGATAGCCAACAACCACCAGGGCACCGCAGGTAGCGGAGCTGGAAATCATGCCGATGATGGGAGCCAGGAACGCGCACAGCACGAAGCAGGCGGCAACGACCACGTTGGAAAGGCCCGTACGAGCACCGGCGGCAGCACCGGCGGTAGATTCCGCGTAGCTCGTAATGGAGCTTGCGCCAATCCAGCCACCAACGGCAGCGGCGATGGAGTCGACAACCAGGATCTTGCGCAGGCCGATGATGCGGCCGTTATGCTCGGCGAAACCAGCCTTCTCGCCCACGGCGAACACGGTGCCGATGGTATCGAAGAAGTCGCTCATGATCATACTGAATACGAACATCAGCAGAACGGGCTCCAGGAACACCTGCAGAATGGCAATGGTGCCTTCGGGCGTAGTCTGAATAGGAGCGGCGAAGGCACTGAAGTCCAGACCGAAATTCCAATCGGTAGGCAGCACGGTAACGCCCAGCGGAATGCCCACGATCGTGGAAATGAGAATGGACCACATGAGGGCACCGCGTACCTTCAGCACGGTAAACCCAATGGCTAGCACAATTGACAGGATAGACACCACGGCCACGGGCTGGCGAATGCTGCCCATGGTGATGAGCGAAGCGCTGCTATCAACGATAAGGCCGCCGCCCTTCAGGCCAATAAAGGCGATGAACAGGCCAATACCGATGCCAATGGCATGCTGCAGGCTGGTGGGAATGGCGTTCAGGATAGCCTCGCGCAGGCCAAACGCAACCAGCAGCAGAATGACCAGGCCTTCCAGCAGCACGCACGCCATAGCTACGCGCCAGTCGACGCCCGTACCCAAGCAGATGCTGTATACGACCACGGCATTCAGGCCCATGCCCGTGGCCAGAGCAACAGGACGGTTGGCAACCAGGCCCATGATCAGCGTCATGATAGCCGCACCGAAGCACGTGGCAGTGAGCGCCGCGTTAAACGACATGCCCACCAATTGCAGCATAGCCGGATTGACGGCGACCACATATGCCATGGTAAGAAACGTCGTCAGACCGGCTATAACCTCCGTTCGCACACTCGATCCACGAGCGGAAATCTTGAAGAACTCGTCCATTACCCAACCTTCCGTTTCAAGACTCTAAAAACGGAGAAATTATAGCCCTATTGTTACGGAAGGGGAACAATACGAATACGCGAAAGCGACCAGAATGCACGCGCAAACAAGAAGAGAAGGGGAATTTAGAACCACTCGCGACGATCGCGAACGTACAGCATTTCAAACTCCTCGGGCGTGCGCGTAAGGTAGATAACGCCCTCGACAATGCCAATAACAGCCATGGCACCTGCGGAAATGCCGAAGCTCAAAATGCCAAGCACCAAAGACATGCCCATCATCATAAGGCCCGCGCCAAAATAGCCAAGGTAGAACTTATGCAAACCAAGGCACCCGAAGAACAAGGCAAGCAGCCCCGCCACGACGCGGCTCCGATGAGGCGCATACGTTTGCTCACTCATGCGAATCTCCCCCGCCTTTCCCATGCGTGCCCAGCGCCATAATGCGCTCGCGGAAGACAAAGCCAAGAACCGCAAGCACACCCACGATGACAAACACTGCAATGCCCATGGCGAAGTTGCCCTCGGCCAGGCCCGACGCGGCAAGGGTTGACATAACGACCCCCGGGATACGCGCAAGCGTGGTAATGGCCAAATAGCGCCCCATAGGCATCTCGGTAAGGGGCACCAGATATGTGAAAACGTCTTTCGGCAGGCCAGGAATAAGGAACAGGATGATCACCATGATGTCGAGCCTGCCGCTTTTCTCGAACGCCCGAAAGCGCTCGAGATGCTTCGTGGGAACCATGTCCTCCACGAATGGCTGACCCAGTCGATGCACGATCAGGTAAATGATGAAGCTGGAGATAAGGCAGCCCACAAGGATGATGAGCGCGCCAAACCAAGGGCCATACAACATACCCGCAGCGATCTGCACGACTTCACCAGGAATGAACGCAACAATGACCTGCAGCAACTGCATGGCAAGCAGAATGCACACGCCAAACGCACCGGCGTCCTGCACTTTGGCGATGACGCGCTCCACGCCACCCTCTTCAAAAAGCTCGCCAATAAACGGCCACACGGCCACGACCGCCGCAATAGAAACGACGAAAAACGCAATGAGCCCCAACAGCTTGAACAGGTCGGCCTTGGGAACCACATGCCCAAAGACGTTTACGGCCTCCGCATTCCGCGCGCCTTCCTGCTTCTTCTGCCCCATCTGCTCACCCACGAAAACTCCTGCACACTATTTTCCCGACTTCGGCTGGTCGTCAGCCGAAACAGCCTTGTCGTACTCTTCCTTGAACGCCGAAAACATACCCTTGGCACGCGTGAGCTGGCGCCCCGTAAGATACGCGCCCTTGTTGACGGCCTCGCCCGTGGCCTTCGCCGCCTTCTTCATGCCTGGCTTAGCGGACTCGGCAACCTCGCGAATCTTCTCCTGCGCAATCGCAGCACTCGCGCCCGCTTTTTCCGCAAGACCGCCCTCCGACTGAAGGCTGAAGATCTCGTCGGAAACCAGAATGGCGCCCGTTTGGGCGTCGTCGTCTTCCAGCTGCTCGCCCACCTGCTGCTGCGTGGCAACCGCCACACCGCCAATGCCCAGGCGGAACCCCTTGATCATCTTCGAGGGAATAACCGTGCGACCCAGAAGTGCCGCGTCGAGCGAGCCCTTGTCGGGGCGAACGGCCACAATCTTGCCGCTGGACTGCAGGAACTCGATGTCGCCCACCGTACCGCATTCCTTGCCGCTTACCGTGAGGATGGGCATGTGCTCCCAGATGGTGCAACGATCCCAGTCGAGCCCCAGGCGCTTGATGGCCGGACGGCCGCACGCATACTTGTCTTCGTCGTGAATGCGAATGCGCCCGTCTTCCATTTCGAAGCCGTCGAGCGCAACGAATTCGTCCTTACGGCGAAACATGAGCGCCAAATCGGGACGCTTTACCAGAAAGCCCACGCAACGCTTCTCGGACGGATGAAACACGAAGTAGCGCACCTTGCCAATGTGCTTGGTGCCACTCTTTCCGCCCACTACGCGCGTACCGGAAAGCGCCTTGGTACTGTACGTTCTTGCCGCCATGCGGACCCCCAGACAATCACAAAGCGGCACCCCCGCAGAGGTGCCGCCCAAAAAGAACCACTACATACTATTCTTCGGAAGCGCCTTCGGCAATTTCCTTCGGCTCTTCCGCAGCATCGGCAACCTCGGCCTCTGCCTGAATGGGCTCGGCAGGAGCCTCTGCCTCCTTCGCCTCTTCGGC
>JAILNP010000045.1:0-5134 GCA_024691475.1 Eggerthellaceae bacterium | reverse complement strand
TGAGCATGGCGAACGCGAACGTAAGGACGGGGCACATCCAGCGATAGAGAAACGAAATGGAGAGGCGACGCGGGCCTGCAAGCGAAACGAATCCGATAACGGCCATGAACGCCAAACTGAGAAGCACGATTATCTGGAACGACGCACCCGATACCATGACGCGCGAAAGCGACCCCACGATGCAAGTGAACAGGCAGGCGCAAAAGACGCCCCAACCGCTGCGGCCCATGGCCCGCATGGCGCTCATGGGCTTGCCGCGCACGGAATCGTGCGCCTGTACCAAAGCGTCCTCCTCGGCGCGATGGAGGTAGTCAGACGAAACCGCCGAATCACCGTCACGGTTCCACGCAAAAACGAATAACGCACCCGAAATGAGCGGGAAAGACAGCACAAACGCGCAGGCGACCCAACCGCTCATGGCCGATGCCGCCAGCACGAGCATAGCGGCGATGATGGCGGAGAGAAGAGCGGCAGCCTCAACCTCATCCTGGGGAAGGCGCGCATACAGCTCGCCCCAAAGGACCCACATGACGCCACTACCCAGGCCGTTCAGCACCGAGCCCACCAGATACAGCGTCGTTGAGGAGCAATCGAACACCGAGCAAAACGAAAGCAGCAGCGTACCAAGCGCGGTAAGCACAGGAGCGCCCCAACGAGCCCATCTCTTATAGGCGACCGATCCGATCCTGCCCTCGAGAGCGACAAGCGCAACGAGCACTAGAATGGCGATAGTGACGGGAGCGCAATCGACGAGCAAGCGGGAAAGCATATCGAGCCCCATGCCCTCGCGATTGGGTACGGCCGAAACCGCAGGCCCCGCATAAAACGCGCAGAACACCCACGCAAGCAAGAAGCCCCAACCCAGCTTCCTAGGTGCAATAAAAGACGTGGACGACACTTCCCCTCCCGGCAGCCTCAGACATACCGCACCATTGTACTCGAAGAGCCCCGCAACAACCCCGCACGGAACGCCCACGCGCCCTATATGCGGAGAGCGGGAGGCGAAGCCTCACGCAAATCCGCGCCCAACCCACAGGCGGAAACCGCAATGAGAGCGCAACCGAAGACAGCGCCTTTCGCCCGAAGGGCGAAACAGCGGGACAGCAGCCCACCGTCAACCCAAGCCCAACCGGCTTGCAAGTACCGAGGCACGATGGACGCCCACGACCCCGGCGAACCCCACGCAAGCGACCCGCAACGCCAGCGCTGGCACGGGGCCTCCCCTCGGAGGGCGAACGCCCAGCCGGCTCAGGCCGGTCCGCGGGCCCCCGAAGAGGCACTGTGAAAGCAAAAAAGAAGCGCTGAACCGGGGCTGCCCGCGGAGAGCGGGAGGCGAAGCCTCACGCAAATCCGCTGACAGCCCCGGGCAGCGCGCAGTAAAAGCATGAACCAGCGAGCGCACGAGCGTAGGTTTAGGCCCGTGCGGGGCCTAAACCACGCGAGCAGCGGAGCGGGTGCCTCGCAGGGGACCCGCGGACCGGCCCGGCGAGGACTCACGGTGCCCCCGAGGAGAGGCCCCGTACCAGCGCCCGAGCGGAAACGCCTACGAGTAGAGCTCGCGCTCGATCATGTCGGTGTCCATCTTGATCCCGTACCAGATCTCCTCGCCCACAGCCGCCTGCTCGATCATCATGCCAAGGCCGCCGACAACGGTGCAGCCCTTGGCGCGGGCATCGTTGATGAGCTGGGTCTCACGCGGGAAGTACACGGTATCGGCCACCACGGAACCGGGCTTGATGAGCTCGGCAGGTACGGGAGTGTCGGTGCAGCCCTCGCCCATGCCCACGGGAGAGGAATTCACCAGCACGTCGGACGACTGGATGGAAGCGGCAAGCGCCTCCATATCGCCCGTGACGAACAGGTTCACCTTGCAGCCGGTCTTATCCAGCAGTTTGGGAGCAAGCTCCTTGGCGTTCTTCGCGCCATTACCCTCGGGCATCTCGAAGACGTCGATTTCGGTCATGCCGTCGAGCGCCGCCTGCACCAGCACGGCAGAGCCCGCACCGCCGCAGCCGATGAGCGTGAGCTTCTTGCCCTTGATGTCAACGCCATGCTTGCGCACGTTGTCCCAGAAGCCCACACCGTCGGTGTTGAAACCCTTCGTCTTGCCATCACGATAGCGAATGACGTTCACGGCGCCCATGAGAGCGGCGGCATCATCGAGCTCGTCGAGCAGCGGAATGACGGCCTGCTTGCATGGCATGGTGACGTTGCTGCCATCCCAACCTTCCATGACCTTCATGGCCTCGATGACCTTCGGAAGCTGGGCGTTATCCTTCACATCGAAGCACAGGTACACGGTATCGATGCCCTCGTGCTCGAACGAAAGATTATGCGTGGCAGGCGACAGCGAATGCGTCGTGGGGTTGCCAATGAGCGTAATCAAGTGGGTATGTCCGCTGATACGTGCCGATTCTCCCATGTTCTCTCCTCTTCGTATGCGAAACCAATACTATGCGCACCCCGCTAGAGCAGGGCGTAATGCCTAAGCCAACGTGGAATGGATGTCGCCCATCATGCGCTTTGCCTGCGCCACATCTACCTGACCAGGCGCGGAAGCCTCCCGCACGGCTACGAACGTAAGTGCACTGCCGAACATTTCCCCCGCCACGCGCGTAAGGCTGCCCGTGGGACCCATGGCCATGGTGAGCAGAGGGCGCTCCGTATGCAGGCGCGCCACCTCGTCGGTAGCGGCAAGTACGTTCAGCGCATCGCGCGGGCACGTGGCCATGGTGGCGATCTTCGGAATGTCGGCACCCAGGTCGACCATATGCGTGAGCAGGGAAACCATCCATTCGACGGAGGGTGTGCCCCGGAAATTGTGATAGGAAACCACGGCGGCAACGCCGTGAGCATGCGCGCATTCCACCAAGTCGAGTACGGCCTTGTCGCCAATCCAGGTCTCGATGTCGACCATATCGATGAACTCGTCTTCGATGAGCACGCGATTCAGGGCAACGTATTCCTCTACGGGAAGCGTGCATTGACCGCCCTGGCTTTCCGAACGGAAGGTGAACAGAAGCGGATTATGAGGAAGCGAGGCGGCAAGCTGACGCGCGTCATGCACCATGGAATCGAAATCGTGCTTGTTCGCACAGAAATCGCCACGCCATTCCAGGCAATCCACTCCAGCGGCAATAGCCTCCTGAGCTGCCTCGAGCGCACCTTCCACATTGGGAGACATAAGCGACGTGATGGTTTTGGGAACTCCCGCCCCAATGGCCATGCCCTTGATTTCCAACGGTTCCATGCGACGAACTCCTTTGGACGGAACGGACTGCAATGCCTCGCGCACTCGTTTCATAGTAGCGCTCGGACAGCAAAACATGCGCGGGCTTTTCGCCCCAACAGCGAAAAGCCCGAAAAATAGAATGGAAAAGGAAGAAACCTACGTTCGCGTTGAATAAACCCTGATGAGACGCGCTCACCAGAGAGAAAGCGCTACTTTTGAAGTTGCGGAATAGCCGCTTCGTCCACTTCGTCGAGGTTCTTCCCGTATACGTAATGGTTCGTGCCGGCAGCCACGACGCCACCCAGGGCAAGAACGGCAATGCAGTTCGGAACGGCCATGAGCGCATTGGTGATGTCGGAAATGTTCCACACCAGCTCGCCGCCGCCAATGCAACCCCAGAACACGAACAGCAGGAACACCACCTGGTACGGACGAATGCCCTTCTTACCGAACAGGTACATGACGGCGCGATTGCCATACGTGGACCAGCCAAGCATGGTGGAATAGGTGAACAGGATCATGCCCACGGCCAGTACCAACGGACCCAGCACGGGAATGGAGCTAAAGGCAGTGGTGGTAAGCTCGGCAGCCGCGGTGATATCGCCTGCCAGGATGCCCGCTTCGATGCTGGGGTTGGCCAGCATGGTGGAAACGAGCATGATGCCCGTAATGGCGCAGATGATCACCGTATCCCAGAACGTACCGCTCATAGAAACGAGCGCCTGGCGCGCCGGGTTCTTCGTGGTCGCATTCGCGGCTACCAGCGGGGCGGAGCCCAGGCCGGACTCATTGCTGAACAGGCCGCGCTTGAAGCCATACTGCAAGGCCAAGGCGATGCCGCTGCCCACGGCGCCGCCAAACGCCGCCTGGCCCGTGAAAGCGCACGTGAGAATCAAGCCCACGGCTTCAGCCACATACTGGCCGTTCATGCAGATGATGACGAGGCATCCCGCGGCGTACAGTACGGCCATAAGGGGAACCAGGCGCTCGGTGACGCGGGTCACGCTCTTGATGCCGCCCATGATGACCACGCCAACCAGAATAACCAAGAAGACGCCAATCATGGCATTGGCCCCCATGGCTTGGGCGCCCGACTGCAGGTCGGGAATGTAGGCGGTCACCACGCCGGCCAGGGCATTCGACTGCACCGATGCACCAATGCCGAAGCTGGCAACGAACGCAAACACGGCGAACAGCACGGCAAGCACGCGACCGAGCTTCTTGTGCTTCAGGCCGCGCTCGAGCGCGTACATGGCGCCGCCAAGCATTTCACCATTGGCGTCGCGCACGCGATACTTCACGGAAATGTACGTTTCGGCGTATTTCGTGGCGATGCCGAACACGCCGGTGATCCACATCCAGAAGATGGCACCCGGGCCACCCGCAAGCAGGCCCGTTGCCACGCCCACGATATTGCCCGTGCCAATGGTGGCCGCAAGAGCTGCCGTAAGAGCGCCAAACTGGCTCACATCACCTTGCGCATCGGCATCGTCGCTGGAAAACGAAAGCTTGATAGCCGTTCCGATCTTGCGCTGGATGAACTTGGTACGCACCGTGCTATAGATGTGCGTGCCCAGAAGCAGGGCAATCATCGCCCAGCCCCACACGAACGAGTCGATTTCGCTCACAATGTCGCTAAATGCCGTAATGAAATCCATGGGAGCCCCTAGCTGTTTCGGGAAAAATTTCGCCCATTGTAGCGAGCGAGCCCCCATCTGCAGGTTTCCAGAGCGTTAAAAATCTGCGGAAGGCGCTCTTTGTGCGGCGATGTACCACAGTAAAGTGCGATAGTGCTCCGCTAGCTTCGCTCGGCCAGATCGATGAGCTCCTGATGCGAATGCACACCCAGCTTGCTGTAAACGTGCTTGATATGGCTCTTCGCGGTGTTGCGCGAAATGGTGA
>JAILNP010000013.1:0-5430 GCA_024691475.1 Eggerthellaceae bacterium | reverse complement strand
TTCGGGCGGCATGACGTTTGGCACGCACGTTCCCAGCGTGGAAAAGATCGTGGGCCTGTGCCGCGAGGCCACGAAGAAGCCCATGATCGTGAAGCTTTCCCCGAACGTTACCGACATCACGGAAATCGCCCGCGCGGCCGAGGCATCGGGTGCCGACGCCCTTTCGCTCATCAATACGCTTTTGGGCATGGCCATTGACGCGCGTACGCGCAAGCCCGTGCTCGCGCGCGTGGTGGGCGGTCTTTCCGGCCCGGCCGTGAAGCCCGTTGCCCTGCGCATGGTATGGCAGGTGCACAACGCCGTGAACGTGCCCATCTTGGGTATGGGCGGCATCATGAACGGCACCGATGCCGTCGAGTTCATGCTCGCGGGCGCTACCGCCGTTTCCGTGGGCACCGCCAACTTCGTAAACCCCCTCGCCACGCGCGAGGTCATCGAGGGTATTCGTGCATACTGCGAAGAGCAGGGCGTAACCGACGTGAACGAGCTGGTAGGAGGCCTGCAATGCTAGAGAACTGGAAAGACGAAGCTCCGCGCGATCGCATTATCGTTGCGCTCGACTGCGACCGTGCTCGTGCGCTCGATTTGGCCGACATGCTTTCCGGCCATGCGGCATGGTTGAAGATCGGCATGACGCTGTTCTATAAGCTGGGTCCCCAGATTGTCTACGAGCTGAAGGAACGCGGTTTCAAGATCTTTCTCGACCTGAAGTTCCATGACATTCCGCATCAGGTGCGCGGTGCCGCCTCGTCGGCCACGCATAATGGCGCCGACATGCTCACCATGCACGCCGTGGGCGGCCTTCCCATGATGCAGGCCGCCGTAGAAGGCGCGCGCACGGCTGCGAGCGACTTTGGCATTCCCGAGCCTGTTACGCTGGGCATCACGGTGCTTACGAGCATGGATGCCGAAACCCTGGCAACCACGGGCGTGACCCGTTCGGTGGAAGAGCAGGTTCGCGCGCTGGCTTCCATGGCCAAGGAAGCTGGCCTTTCGGGCGTTGTGGCCTCGCCGCTCGAGGCTCCCATCCTGCGTGAGCTGCTTGGACCCAATGCGTTTATCGTCACGCCTGGCGTACGTCCCACCTGGGCTTCTAAGGGCGATCAGTCGCGCGTTACCACGCCTGCCATGGCGTTCGAAAATGGTGCATCGCACCTGGTCATCGGCCGTCCTATTACGGAAGCCGACGATCCGGTTGCTGCCTTTGAGCGCATCGTTTCCGAACTCGAAGAGGCGTAAAATCCATCGAATTTACGGTTGTTTTTGTCCGCTCAGCGGTCAACTGAGCGGACAAAATCCTAAAAATGCTGGTCATAACCATTGTTTTGTATTAGGATATCCACAACGGCACGGAAGTGCATAACCTAAAGCGAGACAAGGAGATCTGAAGATGGCAATTCCTCAGCTCACCCCAGAAGAGCGCAAGGCTGCTCTCGAGAAGGCAAAAGCTGCTCGTATCAAGCGCGCGGAGGTCCGCGATCAGCTCAAATCTGGCGAACTCACGCTGGCCGATGTCCTGAAGCAGAAGGACGATCCGGTAATTGGCCGCATGAAGGTTTCCACGCTCATCGAAACGCTTCCCGGCTATGGCAAGGCCAAGGCCGAAAAGGTTATGAACGAGCTTCATATCGCTGAAAGCCGCCGTCTGCGTGGCCTGGGCGAGCGTCAGGAAGCCGCTCTGTTGGAGCGCCTGGCCTAGTGGCGCGCCAGGGCAATCTGTACGTCATATCCGGGCCATCGGGTGCAGGTAAAGGCACCCTGGTGGCCCGGCTTCTTGAGCGGGTACCCGATGCATGGGTATCCGTTTCTGCTACCACGCGCGCGCCGCGCGCGGGCGAGGTCGATGGCGTTCAGTACTACTTCATGACCGATGGTCAGTTCGACGACCTTGTAGCGCAAGACGGCTTTCTGGAGTGGGCAAACGTTCATACTGCGAAGTATGGTACGCCGCGCGCTAGCGTCGAGGAGCATATTGCCGCGGGCGAACAGGTCATCTTGGAAATCGACGTCCAGGGTGGCTTCCAGGTGAAGGAAAAGTTCCCGTCGTGTCACCTCGTTTTCATCGAGCCGCCTTCCATGGAAATCCTTCTGGAACGCCTTCGCGGTCGCGGAACGGAACCAGAAGATGTGATTGCTGCGCGAATGAAGGTCGCACAGGTGGAGCTTCAGCAAAAAATGAAGTATGATTACACGGTTGTAAATGACGACCTTGAAGAGGCTACGCAAAAACTCGTTGCCTATATCGAGGATCAGGCAACCGGTAATTACGAAGGATAGTACGAATGAGTCTTATCGAACCCAAGATCGACAAACTGCTCGAGGAAACGGAAAACGACCGCTTCCTGCTGTGCGCCGTCGCTTCGCATCGCGCGCACGACATCAACGATATGCTTCGTGGCCAGCGCGAACGCGCTATTCAGCTGCAGACCGCCGTGGAAATCGCCCGCGCTTCCAACAAGAAGCCGCTTTCCATTGCATTTGGCGAAATTGCCAAGGAAGACGTGTCGTTCGATCCCGGCACCATCGACGCAAAAACGCACTAAACGCGTAGGTATAGCTTCATCTGGCGCCCGCTTGCTTAGAGGCTTGCGGGCGCCTTTTGCGCATTGTTCACTTGGAAGGTAGTCATGGAACTGCAACGCATTTGCCTCGTGCATTATCACGAAATCGGCTTGAAGGGCCACAATCGTACGTCGTTTGAGAATCGCCTGCTCAAGAATATCGAAGCGCTGCTTTCGGCGTATCCCATCGTAACCATTCGCCGCATTTCCGGCCGCTTGTGCGTCTTTATCAAGGAAGGCACGAGCTATGAGATCGCGTGCGAAATCGAGGATGCCATCGCGGGTGTTCCCGGCGTGGCGCGCGTGTCGTGCGGTTATAAGTGCGATCGCGAGATGGACATCATGAGCGAAGCGGCTCGCATGGCGTTGGCCGAGGTGGGCGATTTCTACACGTTCAAGGTGGCCTCGCGTCGCAACCATACCGACTTCGATATTCCCTCCATGGAAATCAGCCGTCTGGTTGGCTCGTATCTGTGCGAGCATTTCCCCGAAAAGAAGGTCCGCATGAAGGATCCCGACGTCAAGGTGGGCGTCGAGGTCATTCAGGGCAATGCCTACGTGTATGCGCGCTCCGTGCGTGGCGTGGGTGGCCTGCCCGTGGGTTCTAGTGGTCGCGTGATTACCATGCTTTCCAGCGGTATTGATTCTCCGGTGGCTACGTGGCGCATGGCGCGCCGCGGTGCCATTCCCATTGCGGTTCACTTCAGCGGCCGTCCGCAGACCTCTTCTACCAGCGAGTTTCTGGTGGACGACATCTGTCACGTGCTCGAGCGCACGGGCTGCATCGCGCGTTGCTATATCGTCCCGTTCGGCGACTATCAGCGTGAAATCGCCTTGGGTGCTCCGCCCGAGCTGCGCGTCATCCTGTACCGTCGCCTGATGTTCAAGGTTGCGCAGCGCATTGCCCAGCAAGAGGGCGCTAAGGCCATTGCAACGGGCGAAAGCCTTGGTCAGGTGGCTAGCCAGACTATCGACAACATCTTCGTCACCGATGCTGCGGTGAACATGCCCGTGTTCCGCCCGCTCATTGGCAGCGACAAGCAGGAAATCATCGCCGATGCTCAGCAGCTGGGCTCCTTCGAGATTTCCAGCCAGGATGCTCCCGATTGCTGCACGCTGTTCATGCCGCGCAATCCCGAAACGCATGCCAAGCTGGAAGATGCGCTTGCCGCGGAAGAGCAGTTCCCCCTGGAAGAGTGGATTGATTCCATCATGGAGGCCGTTGAGGTGCATGACTACGCGTGTCCCTCGTACAAGAAGCGCCGCCGCAAGGAATAGGGCTTACGCAATAATTGCGCAATGGTCGCGTCATCCTTTCGCGAGGGTGGCGCGACTTTTCTTTGTTCGCGCGGCGACCGCGTGCACGTAGGCTGGGTGCATGACCGAAAGGATGCGCCATGCCCTTCATAGACCCTTCTGAAACGCTTTCCGAGAAAATGCACGTGGGAGAATGCAGCGTTCCCATGCTTGTTGGCATCGTAGCACTTGTGTTGCTCGTTATTGGCCTCGTTGTCTACAATGTTGCCCATGCCATGGCGGGCGACCCGTTTAGCGTATCGTCTGCTTCGGCAAGTCAGGAGGCTCCTGCGGGCGATCCTGCGGGTGAAGCGCCTGCAGAACCTGAAGAAGCGGCGCGCGTCGTCGTGTACGTTTCCGGGTGCGTGGTTGCGCCAGGTGTCTACGACTTTCCCGAGGGTACGCGCGTGAGTGCTTGTATCGATGCTGCCGGTGGCTTTACCGACGAGGCGAATCGCGATGCCTTGAATCTTGCGCGCGTGGTGCAAGATGGCGAACAGCTCCTTGTGCCTGCGGCAGGCTCGTTGGATGCCCCTCCTGTGCCATCTGGTGCATCTTCTTCGGCCTCTGCGGCTCCGGGTGCAGTGGGTGGCCTCGTCAACATCAATACCGCCTCTGCCGCCGAGTTGGAAACCCTTTCGGGCGTGGGTGCCTCAACGGCGAAGAAGATCGTGGCGAATAGGGAAGAGGAAGGCCCCTTCAAGTCGAAGGAGGACCTGAAGCGCGTTCCGGGCATTGGCGAGAAGAAATATGCCTCCCTTGCGGACAGCATTTGCGTATGATCAGGCTGATCCTGCGCCCGAGCGCCCGGCTATCCAGGCGTTGCTCCTGGTGGCGCTTTCGCTTTGGTCGTGCTTGGCCGCATTGCAGGCATGCGCGATCCAAGCGACTGGTGCGGTTGATCCTCTCGTGTGCGGTGGGGTGGCGATGGCCGTTGCGTCGTTGGTCTGCTTGGCGTCTCGCGTTGTGCGGCGCATCGCGCTTTGCGGCTTGGGTGCTTCGCTCGCCATACTGCTGTTCGTGGGCCAATCGGTTGCGTATGATGCCTGCTTGGCCCAGGTGGAAGACGGGCAAGCGGGCTTGTATACGGTGCGCATTCTGTCAGATGCCACGGCGGGTCAGTTTGGCGAGTCTGCTGTGGGCGAAACGCAATTGTCGTCTGGCGTCACGGTTCGCGTTCGGCTGAACCTACCGCAGGATGAGACGGTTCGATGCTGGGATGTCGTATGCGTGCATGGCGCGCTGAAACCCCCATCCGAAAACGCTGCGGTCCAGTTCAGGCAAAAGGGGCTTGTTGGCTCGCTCGCTGCGAAGTCGTTGGAACGGGTGGACGTTCCCGGGGCGCTGGCGGCTATTTCGTCGTTCAGGGAGTGCTGTGCTTCCGCTATCAGAGCGTGCTCAGGCGAGCATACGCACGATGGGGCCGCGCTGCTGAGCGCCGTTTTGCTCGGCGAGCGCAACGAGCTGCAGGCGAGCGATGTGTATGGCTGCGTTCGGGCGTGTGGGCTGGCGCACATCGTTGCGGTGTCTGGCTCTCATTTGGCCATTCTCATGGCGTTGCTGCTCTACGTTT
>JAILNP010000167.1:0-5049 GCA_024691475.1 Eggerthellaceae bacterium | reverse complement strand
GGAGACTACAGCCAGCAGCTCAGCGAAGACTGCGGTGACTTCCTCATCCGGCGCAGCGATGGCGCATACGCGTACCAACTCGCCGTGGTGGTAGACGACGCAGCCCAAGGAGTAAACACGGTCATCCGAGGCGTCGATTTGCTCTGCAGCACGCCCCAGCAGATCTTCCTGCAGCAGGAACTCGGTTTTGACCAGCCAAAGTACGGTCACATTCCGTTACTGGTGGAGCGGGAAAACAGGCGCCTTTCCAAACGCGATCACGACGCCTCGCTCGAGCAGTTGCTTGTCCAATACGGCAGCGCAAGGGGAGTGGTGGGGCACATCGCCCACGTGGTGGGGCTTATTCCCGAATTCGCGCCCCTTTCGCCCGAAGAGCTGCTTCCGATTGCAACGTTCGGCAACCTGCACAACCGCATCCAAATTGCGTGGCAGGCATAGCTTGCACTACTTAGAGTTACTCTAAGTAGAAGAAACCTAGAACGTGAGCGTCACTGTAGAGGCAAGGATGCAGAGGCCGTAGAACGAGCCGAACAGAATGTTCAGGGTGGAGCACTGGCCAAAGGCACCCGCGCGAGACTGCGCGGTAAGCGGATTCGCCAGCAGCATGCGTCCCGGCGCATGAGCCGCGAGTAGCATAAACGGCAGCACAATGGCGCCAGGGGTGAAGGCCACGCCAACAATGACGCAGATGGAGAGCACCCAGGCATACACGACGCCGTGATAGAGCTTCACCGTGCGCTCATGCCCAAGCAGCACGGGGAGCGTCTTGCGATTCGCTTCCGTATCCTTTTCGATGTCACAGCCGTTGTTCGTGAGCATGATGAGCCCGATACCCAAAATCTCGGGGATGGAATAGACGAGCACCATGAAGTCGAGAGAGCCCGTGAGCACCTGGTAGCTCGCCAACGTAATGAGGCCACCCATGGTGAAGCCACTGGCTAGCTCGCCCAACGGCAAGTAGGAAATGGGAAGCTTACCGCCCGAGTAGAGGAAGATCACGACGACGCCAATGAGCGCGATAACAAGCGGGGCAATGCCCGCAATGACGATGCAGTATACGCCCAGCGCAAAGGCAACGACGATGAGGGCGATGGCATAGGCAAGCGCATGACGAGGATTAACGTTGTTGTACACGAGCACGGCATCGGTGGGGTCGAGCTGATTCTCCTCGGTGTCGGTGCCCTTCACGTAATCGAAGTAGTCGTTGATGGTGTTCACGGCGCTCTGCAGCAGCACGCTAATGGCAAGCAGAACCAGAACCGAGGAAACGCTCGTGGGCTTGCCCATCGACGCATTGAATACGAAGGCGAGGCAGGTGGCCAGAAGAACGGGGAAGATGGAAGCCGCCCACGTATGGGGCGCAGCAAGCTGTACCATGAACGTAGGGGTAAGGGGTTGATAGGCATTCTCTTTGGCCATGAAATTACTCTCTCTTACTGCAACACTCGTCTAAGCCGTATGTACTATACCCTAAACACCAGAAGAGAGTGATGTTTTCACGCAAGTTAGGCGCGGGCGAACCGTTGGCGCTACACTGGGGAATGGCCGAAAGGCCGTTTCTACTACCTAACGCAAAGGAGCGTGCATGGAAACCATCCTGGTTACCGGTGGCACGGGCTTCATCGGAAGCCACACCTGCGTCGAGCTCATCAACGCGGGTTACGATGTCGTCGTCTTTGACAATCTCGTTAACTCGAAGGAAGAGTCCCTGAATCGCATCGAGCAGATCACGGGAACCCGTCCGCGTTTCTACAAGGCCGACATGCTTGATCGCCCCGCGATTGAAGCGATCTTCGACGCCGAGAACATCTCCTCGGTTATTCATTTCGCCGGCTTGAAAGCAGTGGGCGAGAGCGTCGCAAAGCCCTGGGAGTACTACCAGAATAACATCGAGGGCACGCTGATCCTCCTCGACGTCATGCGCAATCATGGCGTGAAGAACATCGTCTTCAGCTCTTCGGCCACGGTGTACGGCGACCCTGCTTTCGTGCCCATCACGGAAGAGTGCCCGCTGGGCAACCCCACGAACCCGTATGGCCAGACGAAGAAGATGCTCGAGCAGATGCTTCACGACATGTGGGTAAGCGACAACGAATGGAACGTTTCGCTGCTTCGCTACTTCAACCCCATCGGCGCGCATCCTAGTGGCCTTATGGGCGAAGACCCGAACGGCATCCCCAACAACCTCATGCCCTACATCACGCAGGTTGCGTTGGGCAAGCTGGAGTGCCTGGGCGTCTTCGGCGACGATTACGACACCCCCGACGGAACGGGCGTGCGCGACTACATCCACGTAGTCGACCTGGCACGCGGCCACGTGAAAACGCTCCAGGCCACCGCAGGCCAAACGGGCGTGCACGTGTGGAACCTGGGCACGGGCGTGGGCTATAGCGTCCTCGACGTAGTGAAGGCGTTCATTTCCGCCACGGGCGTCGACGTTCCGTACCAGATCAAGCCTCGTCGCGCAGGCGACATCGCCCAGTGCTATGCAAGCGCAGCCAAGGCCGAAGCCGAGCTTGGCTGGAAGGCGGAATACGGCATCGAGACCATGTGCCGCGATAGCTGGAACTGGCAAAAGAACAACCCCAACGGATACGCCGACTAGATAGGTAGCCTCATGATCAGGGAAGACGTAGTAAACCGCTGGAACGAGAAGGTCACCGACCCCATCGTTCGCGAACAGCTCGACGCACTGCTGAATGCCAACGACGAATCGGCCATCGACGATGCCTTCTTCCAGGATCTGGAGTTCGGCACCGCGGGTCTGCGCGGCATCATCGGCGCGGGTACCAATCGCATGAACGTCTACACGGTGGGGAAGGCAACCATGGGCGTTGCCACGTACCTGAACGCGACGTTCGAAAACCCCACGGTTGCCATCGCGCGCGATAGCCGCAACATGGGCGAGGAATTCGTGCGCCACACGGCGCGCATCCTGGCCTCGCAGGGCGTGAAGAGCTTCATCTACCCCCGTATCGAGCCCGTCCCGCACTCAGCTTCGCCGTGCGCCATCTGGGCACGTCTGCGGGCATCTGCATGACAGCCAGCCATAATCCCGCCGAATACAATGGCTACAAGGTCTATGGCGCCGACGGTTGCCAAATCACGAGCGACGCCGCCAGCAACATTTCCGCTGCCATCGCCGGCATCGATGAATTCAGCACGCTGGAAATGGCTTCCTTCGAGGAATACGAAGAGCAGGGGCTCATCGCCTGGATCGACGATAGCGTAATCACCGCATTCATCGACGCCGAGCTGGAAGCCAGCATGGCCGACCCCGACGCTTCCGACGTATCGCTGAAGCTCGTATACACGCCGCTGAATGGCTCGGGCCTGGAGTGCAATTCGCTCATGTTCGAACGCATTGGCGTCACCGACGTCACCGTGGTGGAAGAGCAGGCCGAACCGAACGGCGATTTCCCCACGTGTCCGTACCCGAACCCCGAAATCCGCGAAGCCATGGAAAAGGGCATCGAGACGTGCGAGCGCGTGCATCCCGACCTGCTGCTTGCCACCGACCCCGATGCCGACCGCGTGGGCATCGCCGTAAAGAACGGGGGAGACTACCAGCTGCTCACGGGCAACGAAGTGGGCATCCTCATGCTCGACTACCTGTGCCGCATGCGCAGCAAGGCAGGTAAGCTTCCAAGCGATGCAGTCGCCGTGAGCACTATCGTCTCTACGGTTATGATCGACAAGATCGCAGCTCACTGGGGCGTTCGCATTCAGCGTACGCTTACCGGCTTCAAGTACATTGGCAATGTGATCACCGACCTGGTGAACGCCGGCCGCGAAGAGGCCTACGTACTGGGCTTCGAGGAAAGCTACGGCTACCTGGCCGCCACGCACGTACGCGACAAGGACTCCATCTGCGCTAGCATGATCATCTGCCAAATGGCCCAGCACTACCGCAAGCGCGGCATGAACCTGGCTCAGGCCATCGAAGAGCTGTACCGCGAGTACGGCTACTTCCGCAACAAGACGGTGAGCATCTCGTTCCCCGGAGCCGACGGAGCACGTAAGATGGCTGGCATCATGTCCACGCTGCGTACGCAGGCCCCCTCGGAAATCGCGGGATACCCCGTCCAGGAGGTCATCGATTACCAAGACGGATACAACGACCTTCCAAAGGCCAACGTGCTGGAATTCCGCCTGCCGAACATGAATAAGGTTATCATTCGCCCCAGCGGCACGGAGCCCAAGATCAAGGCATACCTGTTCAGCAATGGCGAAACGGCCGAGCTTGCCGACGAGCTTACCGGCAAGCTGGAAGCAGCTGCACGCGAACTGCTTTCGTAACGCATCAGAACATCGAGCAGGGTAGGGCGCACCTTCTTGAGTGCGCCCTACGTATGGGAAGGCACCATGAGTACCCGAGAACAGCTTCTAACACTCCTTTCGCAGGCCGCACTCAACCAGACCTGGGTGTCAGGGGAAGACGCCGCACGTCAGCTCGGAGTATCGCGCGCTGCCATATGGAAGGCCATTAAGACGCTGGAAGAAGAAGGGTATCACTTCGAGGCGCAGCGAAATCGTGGGTACCGCATGGCCGAACACCAAGATGTCATCACGAAAAGCGACTTGGACGCCGCTTTGGCAAGCGCAAAGCTTCCCGTGGAAACACAGGTCGTCTTTTCCACGGGAAGCACCAACAACGACGTAAAGTCCCTTGCCGAGCAGGGAAAAGAAGAGTTGTTCGCCCTAGTTGCCAGCAAGCAGGAAAGCGGAAAGGGAAGGCGAGGGCGCTCGTTTTTCAGCCTTGGCGACCGCGGCGTGTACCTGAGCATCCTCATCCGTCCGTCCATGCCCATCGCCCAGGCCTCCGCCATCACTGCCGTAGCGGCCGTGGCAACTTGCCGAGCCGTGGAATCGCTGTTCGACGTGAAGCCTTCCATCAAATGGGTAAACGATGTCTACCTGGGAAAGCATAAGATTTGCGGCATCCTTACCGAAGCGGCGACCGACCTTGAGACGGGCATGCTCTCATATGCCGTCGTAGGCATTGGCGTAAATGTCTACGAGCCCGAAGGCGGATTCCCCGAAGAGATC
>JAILNP010000144.1:0-9816 GCA_024691475.1 Eggerthellaceae bacterium | reverse complement strand
CGGGACCGAAGGAATACGACACCGTGTGCGAACAGCTCGATATTCCCGAGGAGCTGAAGGATCGCTGGACGGTCGTGGGTTACGAGGATCACATGGGCGACGTGCTTGCTGCATGCGACTGCGTGGTCTCCCGTTCGGGTGCTACGTCGCTGGCCGAGATTTCCGCGTTGGGCATTCCCGCGCTGCTCGTTCCGTTCCCTTATGCCACGGCCGATCACCAGACCACCAACGCGCGCGAGTACGTCGACGCTGGGGCGGCGTATATGATCGCCGACGATCAGGTGGAGTCTCCCGAATTTGCTGACTTGCTGGCGAAACTCGTCGACGACGCCTCGGTGCGCGAGGGCATGCATGCGGCGGCTGCTGCGTTTCAGACGACTGAGGCGGCAGGCAAATTGGCAGATGTTGTGATAGGCGCTACACGCTAGACGCAGCGGTCTAGAATAGGTGTTTCCAAAAGCAGAAGCGCGAAAGGTACATTGGGTCGTCATGACGCAGAATCAAATCGAGAGAGTTCATTTTATTGGCGTCGGTGGCGTGGGCATGAGCGGCATCGCTCGCGTAGCCCATGACCAGGGAATGGTTGTCACGGGTTCCGATTTGAAGGAAAGCCGTTATACCAAGCAGCTCGAGGAAGCCGGTATCACGGTATTCGTGGGCCAGGCAGCTGAAAACATCCCCACCGATCCGCTGCCCGATGTCGTCGTGGTGTCCACGGCTATCATGGAGAACAATCCCGAACTGGTTGAAGCCAAGCGTCTGGGCATTCCCGTCGTGCATCGCGCTCGCATGCTTGCTGCGCTGGGCATGGGCAAGAAGACGCTTGCCGTTGCCGGTACGCATGGCAAGACCACTACTTCTTCTATGGTCGCTTCCATCCTAGATGGCATGGGCGCCGACCCCACGTTTCTCATTGGCGGTATCGTGCGCGCCTACCAGACCAACGCCCATTCCGGCTCGGGCAAGTACTACGTGGTAGAGGCCGACGAAAGCGACAAGAGCTTTACGTACCTCGATCCGTTGGGCGTGCTCGTGACGAACGTGGAAGCCGACCACCTGGATCACTATTCCGATCTGGACGAAATCTATGCGAAGTTCGCCGAATTCATGGCGTCCGTTCCCGAAGAGGGCGTCGTTGTGGTGTGTGACGAGGAGCACGAGCTCGTGGAGCTGGCTCGTGGCACGGGTCGTCGCGTAATCACCTACGGCCAGACGAAGACCGCCGACGTGAAGATCCTCTCGTGGGGCGCTTCGGGCGTGGGCAGCATCTTCGTGCTGCAGATGCCCGACGGTACTACCGTGCAGGGTCGCGTGAAGCAGAATCCCGGTCGTCATAACGTGCTGAATGCCGCGGGCGCCCTGTCCCTTCTGTGGGGCGTGGGCGAAGACGTGCAGGCTGCGGCCGATGCCCTGGCGGAATTCGCGGGCGTGCGTCGTCGCTTCGACCTGGTGGGCGAGGCGAATGGCGTCACCATCGTCGACGACTACGCGCATCATCCCACGGAAATCGCCGCCACCATCGCGGCGGCTCGCAAGCTCGATTTCAACGCGGTGCACGTGCTGTTCCAGCCGCATCGCTATTCCCGTCTTCCCCTGTTCACCGAAGTGCTGCGCTCCGATTTCGCGCATGCCTTCGACCAGGCCGATTCCGTCACGTTCATGGACGTGTACGCTGCGGGCGAAGTGCCCGTGCCTGGCGTGAACGGCAAGACGTTCATGGACGTGCTGGAAGATTCCAGCGACCATCCTTCGCTTACGTATATTCACCATCGCCTCGATGTCGTTCCTTCGCTCGTCGAACGCGTGAAGCCCGGTGACCTGGTTATCACCATGGGTGCGGGCGATGTTACTGCTATGGGTCCCAGCTTGCTTGCGGCCCTGCAGGACAAGGCGAACGCATAGGTTTATGACGCCCTCGCAGATTGGCGCGCTGCGCCAGCTTAGTCTGACCCCCAAAAGCGAGCTTCGCTTCGACGAGCGCCTGGCGCGTCGTACCACGTTGCGCGTGGGTGGGCCTGCTGCATGCTGGGCCCAGGTGGCTACGTTTGGCGATCTGAAGCGCGTGCTTGGAGTGTGCTCGGAAGAAGGCATTCCTTGGACGGTTATTGGCGGTGGAAGCAATCTGCTCGTTTCCGACCAGGGGTTTCCCGGCGTGGTCGTGCATTTGTGCGGTGAATTTCGCACGTGGAATTACGACGAGGAGTCGCTTCACTTTACGGTGGGCGCGGCCGTTTCGCTTTCGCGCATCGTGCAGGAGGCATTTCGTCGTGGTCTTTCCGGCATGGAATTTGCTGTGGGAACGCCAGGTACGGTTGGTGGTGCCATTCGCATGAACGCGGGTACGAGCGAGCGCGGCATGAGCACGCGCGTCGTCTCGGTTACCACGTACGATCCCGACCGCGGGCTGAAGCGCTATGCGGCGAGCGACATCCAGTGGGGCTATCGCAGTACCTCGTTTTCGCCCCATGAGGTCATCCTCGAATGCGTTCTGTCCGTGAAGCCCGGGCAGGAAGCGTTCATCCGTGCGAAAATGGAGGGGTCGCTCGCGCGTCGCAAGCGCACGCAGCCGCTCGATTTCCCTTCGTGTGGTAGCGTGTTCCGCAACCCCAGCGGCCAGCATGCTGGCGCCCTCATCGAGGGCTGTGGCCTGTCGGGCACGCGCATCGGCGGGGCGCAGATTTCGGGTAAGCACGCCAACTTCATCGTGAACACCGGCGAGGCTTCCGCGCATGACGTAATTGAACTTATCCAGTTGGCACAGCATAAGGTGAAGCAGGAACATGGCATCGAACTCAAACCGGAGGTACGGTTCCTCGGATTCTAGGGCGCGCCGTCGCTCCTCGGCTTCGGGTTCCCGCCCTACTGCGCGTTCCGCTTCCAGCCGAACGCGCGCCCCTCAGCGCAGTGCGGGTTCGCGTGCCGCGTACCGTCCTTCGAATATTTCACGTACGTCGTCGCGTCGTCCAACGCAGCGTGTTTCGTCGGTATCCATTGGCGAATTGAACCGGGCCACGTCGGCGGGGCGCAGGTCTTCTTCTCCTGCCGTTTCCTCGGGCGGCATTCGTCGCATCATCATCGTGTTCGTGCTGCTGGTTCTGTTGGCCATTGCGGGTACGGTCGCGTATTGGTCGAGCCTGTTCACCGTTTCGCAGGTTACCGTTTCCGGTTGCACGCATCTTACGGCGAGTGAAATGACCGAGTTGGCGCAGGTTCCCTCGGGTACCACGCTTTTGCGTGTTGATGCAGGCGCTATCGAGAAGCGCTTGGAATCCGATGCATGGGTGGAAGACGCTGCGGTGAACCGCATCTTCCCCGATACGCTTGAGCTCGTTATCACCGAACGCAGCATTGCTGCGGTCGTTACGATTACTTCCGTTTCCGACCAGCAATCCGAAGATTGGGCCATCGCGCCCGATGGAACGTGGCTCATGAAGATTCCCGAGCAGGGGAGTGCCGAAGCGGCAAGCATCAGCCAGCAGATCTACGAGGACGCCGAAAGCGTGCTGCATATCACCGATGTGCCCTATGGCGTAAACCCGCAGGTGGGATCCGTATGCACCGATGAGAGCGTGCTCAACGCCCTTACCATCGTGTCGTCGCTTTCCACCGAGCTCGCCGATTCCGTGACCACGGTGTCGGCCACCGATTCGGCGAATACCGTGCTTACGCTCAGCAATGGTGTGCAAATCGCCTTTGGCGAGGCCGAGAACATTCGCGACAAGGAACGCGTGTGTCTGGAACTCATGGAACAGCATCCCGACGCAATCTCCTACATCAACGTGCGCGTCGTTACCAGCCCCACGTATCGAGCGCTCTCGTCGTAGAGGCTTTCCGCAGGTGGGCGATTGCGGTGCTTTCGCGGGGCGTTGAGGGCCCTGGAATTGCTTCAAGCGCAGTCCGCTTTCTCCATAATTGTGAACGGTGAACGCAATTAATAGCGTGAGCAGCGCCTAAGCATTTGCAAACGACTATTCATCGTGTACAATTCCCGTAGTGTGCAGTTTTTTGTACGCAGATACACCCAAGGATTTGAAAAACGCAGCAGAGCAAACGCAGCACTGTGGAGGAAAATATGCCGAATATCAAAGGACCTGACAACC
The DNA here is from genome assembly GCA_024691475.1 of Eggerthellaceae bacterium. GTDB lineage: Bacteria > Actinomycetota > Coriobacteriia > Coriobacteriales > Eggerthellaceae > Denitrobacterium. Next base: position 5,716 of record JAILNP010000144.1, on the reverse strand, counting down.
TGGCGGTCATCAAAGTCGTAGGTGTCGGCGGTGGCGGCACGAACGCCGTAAACCGTATGGTGGAAGCCGGAATCAAGGGTGTTGAATTCATTGCAATCAATACCGACCATCAGGCTCTTCTCATGTCGGATGCCGACAAGACGATTCACATCGGCGAAGAGCTCACTCGTGGTCTCGGCGCAGGTGCGAACCCGGAAGTTGGTGCCCAGGCGGCCGAGGAAAGCCGTACTGAAATCCGCGATGCACTGGCTGAAGCCGACATGGTCTTCGTTACCGCTGGCGAAGGTGGTGGCACCGGTACGGGTGCTGCTCCCGTTGTTGCCGAAATTGCCCGCGAGGAAATCGGCGCTCTTACCGTCGGCATTGTCACCAAGCCGTTCAGCTTCGAAGGTCGCCTTCGTCGCAACCAGGCCGAGCAGGGCATCGATTTGCTCTCTCAGAAGGTCGACACCCTCATCGTTATCCCGAACGACCGTCTTCTCGAAGTGGTCGACAAGAAGACCAGCATGCTCGAGGCGTTCCGCATCGCCGACGATACCCTGCGTCAGGGCATCCAGGGCGTAACCGACCTCATCACCATTCCTGGTCTCATCAACCTCGACTTCGCTGACATCCGCACGGTCATGAAGGACGCTGGCACCGCCATGATGGGCATTGGCATCTGCTCCGGTGAAAACCGCGCGCTCGACGCCGCCCAGCAGGCTACGAACTCCAAGCTCCTGGAAGCCGGCATTGCCGGTGCTTCCCGCGTGCTGTTCTCCATTGCCGGTGGTCCCGACCTCACGCTTTCCGAGGTCGACGAAGCCGCTCGCGTGGTGGAAGGTTGCGCCGACGAAAGCGCCAACATCATCTACGGTCAGATCGTCGACGATTCCCTGGAAGACCAGGTTCGCATTACGGTCATCGCCACGGGCTTCAAGATGGAAGCTGCCCAGGCGGCCATGAACTACCAGCGCGATCTGTTCGCCAGCACTGCGAATGCCGTTGCAGAAGCGGCGCCCAGCCAGCCGGCGTACTCGTCTCCTTCGGGTAACGGCAACGGTCGTTTCTCCGACGAGGATTACATCCCCGATTTCCTGAAACGCCAGCGCTAACGTAAAGAAGCACTCATGAAAACGGCCCAAGGACTTCCGCTTCCAAGCTTGTCCCGGGGCCGTTTTCTGCGTTCCGATGCCTCTGCTTCCGAAGAGGCGATCTATGCGTATACCGACGAAGCGCTCTTCGAAGCTTCCGGCGTGCGAATTGCATTCACCGAGCGTGCTGGTGGCTTTAGCGTCTCGCCGTTCGATTCGCTCAACCTGGGTGAATACGTCGACGACGATCCGGCGGTGGTGCAGGGGAATCGCAGAAAACTGCTCTCGGCGCTTGGCTTTCCGAATGCGCAGATTATCTCGCCTAAGCAGGTGCATGGCACCGATGTGGCCATTTGGCGCTACATGAACGAGACAAATCTCGTTCGTCAGACCGCCCAGCAGGGGGCCGACGCCCTGGTGGTGGAAGATGCCCAATGTGCGGCCCTGCTCGTCTTCGCCGATTGCATGCCCGTTATCCTCGTTGCGCCCAATGGCGCGTTTGCCGTGGCCCATGCGGGCTGGCGTGGTGCGTATGGGCATGTAGCCGTGCGTGCGTTGCTTGCGCTTTGCGAGTATTCCTGCTGCCAGCCTGGCGAATGCAATGCCTATATTGGCCCTTACATTCATGCCGAATGCTTCGAGGTAAGCAACGACCTCATGCAGCGTTTTTCCATTGCCTTCGGCGAGGATTGCGCGCCCGATGCGCGTCATGTCGACTTGGGTCGCGTGGTTTCCTCCGACTTGCAGCATGCTGGCATTGTTCCCGAGCGTATTGCCGATGTGGACATTTGCACTGCCTGTAACACCAGCAAGTTCTATTCGTATCGCGCCCAGCAGGGCATTTGCGGAAGACATGGGGCCCTTGCTGTGAGACAATAGCGTAAGTACGCTTTAAGCCGAAATGAACTATAAACGAGAAAGAAGGCTTACCGAGTAATGACAATTTCCCAGCAGTATATGCGCGTTGCCGCTGAAGTGGCCCAGGCGTGTCGTGATTGCGGACGCGATCCTTCCCAGGTCACGCTCTTGGCAGTTTCCAAGACGGTGCAGGCTCCGCGTGTGCAGGAGGCCATCGACGCCGGGGCATGTGCCTTCGGCGAGAATCGCCCCGAACAGCTTATGGAAAAGCATGCCGCGTATCCCAGCCAGCAATGGCATTTCATCGGGAACCTGCAGTCGAGGCGCATTCACGACATCGTTCCCTGCGCCACGCTCATGCATTCGGTATACAAGGCCTCCCATCTTCCCAAGATTGATGCGGCTGCGCAGCAGGTGGGAAAGGTGCAGGATATCCTGCTTGAAGTGAACGTCTCGGGCGAGGAGAGCAAGGGTGGCATCGCTCCCGCGCAGATAAACGATTTGCTTTCCGTCGCCGAGGGTCTGGCGCACGTGCGCGTGCGTGGTCTTATGACCATGGCGCCTCGCGGCGATATGGAAATCGCCCGCGAAACGTTCGCTCATCTGCGGGAATTGGAACAGAGGATCAACCGCGAATGGCGTGGTGCGCAGGGTTCGCTCTTGTCTGAACTTTCTATGGGCATGAGTGAAGACTGGCGTTGTGCCATTTCAGAGGGGTCTACTATAGTACGTATTGGACGCGCTATCTTCAGTGAGGATTTCGCCTGAGAAGGGGTAGTTAATCCGCCACGGCGGAATTTGTTGGAGAATCGCGCATAACGCGCATTCGGATAGGATGGAGCAGCCATGGCATTGTCAGGATTCGGACGTTCGGGGCAGGGCTCGGGCATGTTTGACGGCATCAAGAACAAGCTTGGCCTGGGCGGCAATGGCGCCTACGACGATGGGTACGCCGACGAATACGATGAATATGACGAGTACGAGGAATACGACGACGATTACGAGGATGCCCCTGCGGGTTCCGCGTACGATTCGTATCAGCCCGTTACCACGCGTTCCGCTGGGTCGCGTCGCCGTAGTACCTACGGCAGCGCTTCCACGGGCGATGTAACCGAGCGCCGCACCACGGCCTCTCACCCCGCATTGGTAAGCATCGACGACGTGCGTGCGAACACGCCGCGTCCGCGTTCTCTTTCGCGCGATACGTCGCGTCGTTCTTCCAGCTTGGGTCGTGCAAGCGTTGGTCGTGCCAGCGACTTCACCCCTTCGGGTGCTGAAATCGACGGCATTCCCGCGCAGGAGCGCCCCGAGGAAGATCCCATTGCGTCCACCACGCGCACGGCGCGTTCTGGTGGCTACAACTCGCTTTTCGACTCTTCGCCCACGCGTGCGGCCCTTCAGCCCACCAGCAAGGATAAAAGCGCTCCCGGCTCTGCCGTGGGGCAGGGCACGCATGCCGCGCGTTACAACCGTCCTACCGGTTCGTACGATCCCTACAAGGCCTACGAGGGTACGGGCGTTTCCTCCCATGCTCCCTCGCGCAAGGTCATTGTCATCGCCCCACATGAGTATGCCGAGGTCGAAAGCGTGGCGCGTAACCTGAAGGCGGGCGACGCCGTAGTGCTTAGCCTGCACGATACGCCCAACCAGCTTTCCAAGCGCATCCTCGACTTCTCGTTTGGCGTGGCTTCCGCACTCGATGCGGGCGTCGATGCCATCGCCGAGAAGGTGTTCGCCATCACGCGCGGCAACGCGCTTACGGAAGATGAGATTCGCGACCTCCGCTCGAAGGGCGTGATGTAGTGGTCGCCTATGTCATCTACCAGGTAGGCCAGGTCTATTCGCTTCTCATTTTGGTGTATTGCGTACTTACGTGGTTCCCCATTAGGCGCGATGGCGTTATGGCCGACATCTTCAGGTTCTTCCAGAAGATTTGCGATCCGTATCTCAATCTCTTTCGGAAGATCATTCCGCCCATTGGCGGCGCAATCGATGTCTCGCCCATAATTGCGCTGGTTGTATTACAATTACTCGTAGGTTTGCTGGTTCGTCTGTTCTAGGCGCTCTGAACAGCATAAGAAATGAAAGGGTTTCCCATGGCACTCACTTCTGCTGACGTGAACAATGTGAGCTTCTCCATCGACCGCAAGGGTTACAACGTCGACGAGGTCGATGTCTTCCTGGAGCGCATCGCTGCCGAACTCGACGACCAGGCCCATCGCATCGAACAGCTTTTGGTCGAGCTCGAAGACGCCAAGCGCGCAAGCGCCAAGGCTGCCGAGCCCGTGAAGGCCGAAATCGTTGGCGGTGGCGCTACCAGCGCCGATATTGCCGAGCGCGACGCCCGCATCCGCGAGCTTGAAGCTCAGGTTGCCGACCACAAGGCCGAAGACTCCGCTATCGCCCAGGCGCTCATCATCGCTCAGCGTTCTGCCGACGAAATCCTGGCAAACGCCAATGGCGCTGCGGAAACCACCCGCCAAGATGCCCAGAACGAGGCTCAGCGCATTTTGGACAAGGCTAACGAGGAAAAGCAGCGCGTGCTCGAGCAGATCAAGAAGCTCGAAGATGACCGTGAGGCCGCGCGCGACCGCTTCACCGATATGCTTTCCGATTTCATCGGCAGCTCTCAGGACATCCTGTCCGACCTGCAGGCTGGCAAGGCTGGCGCCGCTCGCGGTAGCCACATCATCTCTTCCAGCCGCACCCTTACGCCGCCGGTTTCCTCGGGTGCCGATGCCTACGGTTACGCTGGCGAATCTACCGCTGCTGCGTACACCACGCCTACGGTTTCCTCCGCTGCCGTGGTTACGCCCGCTACGCCCAAGGCCACGAACGTGGAAAAGGACTTCAGCGGCTTCGGTGATACCGACGACGGCTTCGAATTCGACGACGTCGACTAAGCGCAATCCGATTGCCTAGCGTGCGGGGTTGGGAAACCAGCCCCGCTTTTTTGCGCCCACATGCGGGTGCTATGGCATGTTTGGGTGGGCAGTGCGCTTTCGTTCGCTTTCGCGCACATGCGCAATAGCGCCTATTGGCACATGTCGTTTGCGCGGTTGTCTTTAGGGCTCGATGCGGAGCAAGCTAACGTTGGATGTGTTCCCAGGCGCCCAGAGGGAAGCATACGAGGAGCGAACCGCTTTCCACTAGCACGCTTGCCTCGGTGCCAGTGAATTCGTTCGAGACTCCGCGCGAGATGTCGTTTCGGAGTGGTTCGTGCTCAAGCGTATAGGCGAGACCCTGTTCGGTAACGCAGTCGGCTGGTCCGCCGCAGGCAAAGACGGAAATGCAGCGCCCGTAGCTGCCTCCGTCGAGCGGGGTAGGGTCGAATGCCTCGAAGTCGATGCGGTGCACGCCTTCTGCGGATAGCGCCGTGATGGCGAAGGCGTCGCCAATGCCAAAGGCACGTACGCCGAAGTTGGCAAGGCCGGCCAGTAGCTGCAGGTTCGCGATGGTGTGATCGAGTCGTCGCGACAGGCAGCCATAAAGCAGCAGTTCGTCGCAGCCTTCCTCGCGTGCGGCACGGCAGGCGAGCTCCATGTCGGTTTCGTCTTTGATAGGGGGGAAGACGCGCGTGCTGCCAAGCGTGGGTACGTATCCCAGCGAGTCGAAATCGCCCAGGGCGATATCGGGCTTGATGCCCGCACGTTCAAGTTGCGCATATCCGCCATCGACGGCAATCGTGCAGTGGATGTCCTGCTTGGCGTAGTGTTCGGCGTTGAAATCTACGGTTCCCACCAGTGCGGCCCTGCGCATACGTGCTCCTTGTTTGTACTTCGGGA
>JAILNP010000143.1:0-23303 GCA_024691475.1 Eggerthellaceae bacterium | reverse complement strand
CCGCTGGATCAACGAATGGGCACGCTACGCTTCGTTCAAGAACGACCAATCCGTCGCCCGCACCTGGATCGAGAACTCGGGCGCAACGGTCGAATGGCTCGTCGACACGTACACCGAGTTCCTGGGAGAGCCCGCAACCGCCATCGTGGACGTGGAAAACGGCAGCGATGGCCGCGCAGGTGGCACGAACTACTTCATTCCGCCCGAGTGCCATCACGTGGTGAAGGCCAATGCCGACCCCAACAGCAAGGACGCGCGCATCGATCACGTGGAAGAGCTCACCAAGTTCATCCAGTCCAAGGGCGCTGAAGTCACGTACAGCACCGAACTCGTGAAGCTCATTCGCGAGGAAAACGGCCCCGTCACGGGCGCCATCTGCAAAAACAGCAACGGTTACGTGCAATACAACACCACCAAAGGCGTCATCCTGGCATGCGGTGGCTACCCCGCCAACCCCGAGATGCTGAAGGCACGCTCTCCCGAGACGGTAAAGTGCGTTACCAGCCTGAACTACAACCAGAACAACACTGGCCAGGGCATCAAGGCCGCTGCCTGGGTAGGCGCGGAACTCGACCCCGTGGGCGCCACGATGGTATTCGACCGCGGCATCGTAGAGCCGGGCGTGGATGCTGGCTACGTAGACGAAAAGGCCGGCACCTGGGCCACGAACGGCCAGTTCAATTTGGGCAGCCAGCCCTTCCTGACCGTCGACCGCCACGGCATGCGCCTCTGCAACGAGAGCGGCAACTACGATAGCCGCCCCTTCGCCGCAGCAAGCCATCCCGGCGGCGTATGGTGCCAGGTCTTCGACGTGAACGCACCTGAAGACGTGCAGCGCTTCCAAACGCAGGGCTGCTCGGCCATGACCTGGAAGAGCGCGCTGAACGGCCACACCGTCGACGAGGCATACGACGAGAAGTACATCAGCAAGGGACTGCTCATGAAGGCGGACACGCTCGACGAGCTAGCCGACAAGCTGGGCTTCAAGGGCGAAGACAAGACCAACTTCCTGAAGACCATCGAAGAGTACAACGCCATGTACGATGCGGGCGAGGACACGCAGTTCGGCAAGGAAGCCTATCGCCTCTCTGCCATCCGCCAGGCACCGTTCTACGGCGCTTGGTACGGCGGCAGCCTGCTGACCACCATCGACGGCGTGCGCATCAACAAGGACACGCAGGTCATCGACTCCGACGGCAACGCCATTGAGGGCCTGCACGCCGTGGGCACCTGCTCGGGCAGCTACTATGCGGGCAACTACCCCGTGTACCTGGTAGGCAACTGCCTGGGTCGCCAGGTCACCTTCGGACGCTACGCCGCCCGCTTCCTGGCCGGAGACATCCACTAAGCCATCTCACCATATTCCATCCCTCCCAGACGGGGCCGCAGTCATCTCGACCGCGGCCCCGTCGCTTATACAGGGAAGTAATCGCAGGCATGCAAGACGACGCGGAAAACCAGCCCGCACACGGCCGGCACGCCCTACGCAACACTCAATAGAACGCCCAGCTTATCGCTCGATATGTCCCTCTAGGAACGCGAGCATGGCGGGCAATTCGCGGTGAGCCTGTTCCCAGCCCATGTCATAACTGGCCTGGAGTGCGGCCTTATCGGTCGTACCGCTTTCCACGTTCATGCCCTCGGCATAGAACACGTACGCCTGCCCCTCGGCCTGCAGACGCTCGATTTCCTCACATTGGGCGTTATACGCATCGGCCCTGTGCGCAAGCGCTTCTCGCAAACGGGGCCTGCGCCAAAGCATGGCGTTTGTAAGCTTCGCCATAAACCCGTGCGGATCCTGCTTGCGATATGCCTTCGGACGCGTGCGCACGATGAAGAAGCGCGTAAAGCCATCTGCTTTCGCCTTGGGAAGCATGAACCCTGCACCTTCGCCCAGGCCACCATCGTAGTAGCGCTTACCATCCACCAGTGGCGGCGGCATGAGCAGCGGAAGCGTGGAAGACGCACGCACGCGAACCATTACCTCATCAAGCGTGGACAGCTCGCGCTTCGTCCAGTACACGGTGCGGCCCGTATCGCGCTCGAACGACGAGATGGCGCACTTCGCGGGATTAGCGGCAAACGTCTGGAAATCGTACGGCAAAAACCCGCCCGGCTTGCATGCCTCCTGGTAGATCTTGCGCGCGTTAAACATGCCCTTATGCAGCAGCAAGCTTCCCATGCCACCGAAATCGTCCATGTCCACCAGGTCGACGAACGAGCGCTTCACGCGATCGCTATCCCGGGAAAGGTAATTGACCGTATTGCTGGCGCCAGCCGACAAACCGTATACATTGTCGAAGTAGAGGCCCTGTTCAAGAAGGGTGTTCACCACGGCAGCCGTATAGCTTACGCGCATACCGCCACCCTCGAAGATGAGCGCCGTATCGAAGATATTGCTCGTGAGCTCGCCACCATGAAGGCCGCGCCCGGTCGTTTCGCTTTCGTGCTGCGTCATATGCCCATCGCCCGTTCATCGCGTATTCGGTATTCGATGAACCATCATACCCGAGCCATGGCGCCGAAAAGCCCGAAATCGGCCAGATTAGACGCCCAGGCCAACTGTAAGATGAAGCAAATAGAACGCAAAGCGCATGGCAAAGAGGGCAAGCAGCATGAGTATCGACGCAGTAAGGCGAAGGGCAAACGGATGACCCACGTTGCTTCTGAACGAGAGAACATGCACCACCGAAGCCGCAACGGCCAGAACGGCATACGCCACCAGAAGCCAACCGTACTCGGGCGCAATGTCGCGAACGCTATACAGGTAATTGCTCACCTGCGACAGCGCCCCCATCTGCAGCGTGTATACGGCAAACAGGGCCACCGCAGCGATAACGGACACCACAATCAGCGCCCACCCAATGCGAGAAGACTTCTCATCACACCCAGCGACATGCATGCCCAGCGAGGCAATGATAGGGCCCAGGGCAAACGCACCCAGGGCAATGGAAGCGGGCACAAAGGGCGTGGCCCACGTAATGATGGTGGATACGTTGTAGGCAAACGAGACGAACCCAATGAACACGAGTGCAGCGGGAATGACCAAGATCATGAGCACGCGCTGCAGCGTGCGATGCCGCCCTTCGGCAAACCCGATAAGCCAGATGAGCGCGGCGCACGCCAGAAACGCAACCGCCGCGGAAACCTCGTTCGAAAGGGGCGAACGCCCGATGCCCATAATGACGTACAGCGCATTCGCAGGATTGCCCAAGTGCGTAGCACTAGCAATAAGGCCCACCATGCACAAGACGAGGGGCAGGCTGAGCGCCTTGTTGAGCGAAGCGCGGGATTCCTCGGGGAGACTATGGCTGAACAGGGGAAGCTCCATAAGAACGTATGCTATGGCAGAGGCCGGGGCCAAACTGGTAAACAACGCTAGGGTAATCTCGCCCAGCGCATTTGCCAGCGCGATTTCCATTCCGCTACCCATGTCCACCTCCTGCATTACGAGCACGGACAGTATACCAGGGAAGGCCGACGGCTCGAAACCGGCGACCTTCCACGTCAAGATGATGCCGGCCGTCTAGGGGGTGACGGCCGACCCAGGAAACGGAGCCCCGATAGGAGTCGGGGCTCCCGGGCATTACATAATGGACAGGCCCACGGAAAGCTGCATCGCATAGAACGCCAGGCGAAGAGCCAGCGCGCCGATTACGACGAGCACGATTGCCACGGCACCCACGGAAGCGCCACGCTTCCAGGCAGCGCCAGCGGCTACGGCAGCAGCAATCACGCACACGCAGCCGATGACCAGGGCGGGCATAGCAGCAGCGACCAGGTTGGAACCCGCGTACAGCGCGGTGCCCTCGCCCGACACCATGGCGGCCATGCATGCGCCACCAGCAACGGCGGCGATGGCGCCCACGTAACCCATGGCGGTAAGCGCGCCGCTGGCCTTGGATGCGCCCTCGGCAGAAGTCAGGACGAACGAGCCCATGGCAGCGCCGCCTACGAGCGTGAGGCCCACCATTTCGGCAATGGTTGCCCAGCTATTCCACGACTGGACGGTGCCAATCATGTAGGCGAGGCCCATGAACAGGCCGAACACCAGGCCAAGCACGCCGGTTACGCCCAGCAGGCCCTTGCGGGCGCCCGCGGAGAGCTTGCCCGCATTCGCCAGCGCAACGTAAATGATGGCCACGATGGTAAACAGGCTACCCGCGCAAATCTCGTTCGTCAGCGGGCTGCGACCCAGGCCAGCCACCACGTTCACGGCATTGAGCGCATTGGACAGGTGGAAGAAGGCGCAGATGAAGCCAATGATCACAAACGCCAGGGGAATCCAGCTCGCACGGTCGACGCGAGCCTGCTGGCCCTCGTCGAGCTGCACGGAGAAACCGGCCAGCGCCAGGGCGCAGAACGCGCCAGCGCCAATTGACGCAAATACCGTGAACAGCGCCAAAGGCAGTTCGGACATAGCGGCCTCCATGCTAGATCACCTCCAGGGGATTCATAACCATGCCTTCGCCGCTTTCGGCGGGACGGGCATCGTCGGTGGGCTTGATGTACAGGTTGGGGTTGGTGTAGCTGGAAGCGGGCAGCGGAGCAATGTTGCCGCGTTCGCCCAGCTTGGCCATTTCCTCGACCGTGCCAAACTCCAGGGCGCGCAGGGGGCAGGCATCCACGCAGATGGGGTTCTTGCCCTCGACCACGCGGTCCTTGCAACCGTCGCACTTTACGCTATGGCCAACGGAACGATCCACCTTGGGAGCGTTGTAGGGGCAGGCCATATGGCAGTAGCCGCAGCCGATGCACTTGGTCTCATCCACGGAGACCAGACCCGTTTCGGGGTCCTTGTGCATAGCGCCCGTGGGGCACACCTGCGTGCAAGCAGGGTTGTCGCAGTGGTTGCAGCTCATGGAGATGTGGTACATGAACGCGGTAGTGGTGTAGGTACCATCGCCAGCGTCTTCCCAGTTACCACCCTCGTAGTCGTACACCTTACGATAGGCGACTTCGCTGGACAGGTCGCGGTAATCCTTGCACGCCATTTCGCAGGTCTTGCAACCAGTGCAGCGCGTCGTGTCCAGATAGAACGCGTATTGAGTCATCTTGTCCTCCTCCCTTAGGCCTTGGCCACTTGGGCGATGATGGAATGAGCGGGACCGTTGCCCTTGGCAAGCGGCGTGGGACGGTAGGTGGTCAGCGTGTTCACGCAGCCGCCCTTGTCGATCTTGTCGCCGTCCATGTCGGCGTCATGCCAGGCGCCCTGCGGGATGCCGATAGTGCCAGGGATGATGCGCTCGGTTACCTTCGCCTCGATCTGCATCTTGCCAGCGGGGCTGCTCACCAGGCACATATCGCCATTGGCAATGCCACGGGATTCCGCATCGATGGGGTTAATCCACATCTGCTGGCGGCATGCCTGCTTCAGCTCTTCGATGAAGCCAAAGCTGGAATGCGTACGGGACTTGTAGTGGAAGCCCGAGCAATACAGCGGATACTCGCTCGTCACGCTGCCGTAGCCTTCGGGGCCAGCCCAGAACGTCGGGATGGCATGAATCTCTTCATCCTCTTCGAGCTCCCAGGTCTCGGCGATCGTAGCCAGCGTCTCGGAGTAGATCTCGATCTTGCCGGAAGGAGTGCCCAGCGGGTTGGCAACGGGGTCGTTGCGGAAGTCTGCCAGGCCGATGGCGGGCTCGCATTCCATCTTGAACACGCCGTCCTTGCGGATCTGATCCCAGGTAGGCATGGTGATGCCATAGCCCTCGACGGGATCGGCAGCAGCGTCGCGGCCCTTGTTGTACAGGTACTCGACCCATTCCTCGTAGCTGCGGCCCTCGGTGTACTCGTCGCGGAAGCCAAGCTTCTCGGCGATATCGGCGCACACGTCGTAGCTGTTGCGGCACTCGCCCGGAGCTTCCTGGGCAGGACCGCCCACGGTGACGCCCGTGTAGTACTCGGAATAACCCTGCGTCTGCATGTTCAGCACTTCGGAGCGCATCATGTCGGGCAGCAGGATGTCAGCGTACTTGGCGGAGTCGGTCATGACCGTATCCCACACCAGAATGAACTCGCACTTGCTCTCGTCAGCAAGGATTTCGTGCGTCTTGTTCACGTCGCCATGCTGATTGGTCAGGCAGTTGCCGGCGAAGTTCCACAGGAACTTGAGGTCGGTGCCCAGCTCGTCGGCACCCAGGATGCCGGAGTTCAGCGCAGTCATCTTCTTGCCGTGGTCGACCGCGTTCAGGTACTGGTACACGGGAAGCTGCGTCTTGTTGGGGTTCTTGAAGGGAATGTTGCCCACCAGATATACGGGAGGCTCGGCTTCGCGCTGACCCGTGTTGGTGCCGGGCAGGCCAATCTGGCCAAGAACCACGGGAACCATGGAGATCATGCGCGACGTATCCTCGCCGTTGCTATGACGCTGCGGACCCCAGCCCTGGCACACGAAGGGAGCCTTGGCGCTTTCCAGGTCCTTGGCGAGCTCGCGGATGCGGCTAGCGGGAATCTGGGTGATGGAAGCAGCCCACTCGGGGGTCTTCTCGACCATGTCGTAGCCCTCGCCCATGATGTAGGCGTAGAACGACTTGTTCTTGCCCTTGGCGCTTTCGGGCATGGTCTCCTCATCGAAGCCCACGCAGTAGGTATGCAGGAAGTTCAGGTCGGCCTTGCCGTCCTTGATGAACTCGTGAATGAGGGCAGCGCACAGGGCAGCGTCGGTGCCGGTGCGGATAGGCAGCCATTCGTCGGCATGACCCGAAGCGCTCTCGTTCATGCGGTAGTCGATGTTCACGACCTTGCCACCGCGGCTCTTCACGCCTTCGCGAGCGCGAGCGAAGTCCCACGTGGCGTTGGCGCCACCCATGCGGGTGTCGGCCGGGCTGTTGCCGAACATCACGATCAGGTCGGAATGCTGCTCGGCCTCCGTGAAGGAGCTGGCATTCACGTTATCGTAGGGGCTGAATACGCTACCCAGTTCCTCGTCGAAGCCAAACATGTAGGGCATCGCCGCGGAAAGCTGATGGGTAGAGTAGTCGTACAACTGGCTCACGTAGCCGCCAGCAAGGGAGAGCAGGCGGTGGCCCACCTTCGACATGCTGAAGTACGTGCCCGTACCGTACATAATGTAAATGGAATTGGGGCCATACGTCTTGTAGGTGTACTCAAGCTGATCGGCAATGGTCTGAATGGCCTCGTCCCAGCTAATGCGCTCGAACTTGCCCTCGCCACGCTTGCCCACACGCTTCATGGGGTACATCAGGCGGTCGGCGTTGTTCAGCCAACGACGCATGGAACGGCCACGCAGGCAGGCGCGCGCCTGGAAGTCGGCGTCGCCCGTGTTGTCCGTCTCCATGTAAGCGACCTTGCCGTCGCGCACGTGCCACTGGAAAATGCAGTTGCCACCGCAGTTCACGTTGCACTGGCTCCAGGCAATGGTGTCAGCATCGGCCGCATGTGCTTCGCCGGCGCTGAAAAGCTCCTGCGAGGCAACGGCGGTTCCGCCTGCTGCAGCCAGGCCCGCGAGAGCGCCCGACGTCTTCACGAACGAGCGCCTGGACATGGATTGCTCCGTCATGCTTCTCCTCCTCTTTCGTCTTGTCTGCTGCGTCGCGTCAGATACCCTTCCCACACGCGACGGTGAATCCACCCTACGCCGTTCGCCGGAACGCCGTGTCACATGAAAGGTGGTAATTTCCCGTTTGCCCAGGTAGATTGCGTCACCCATGTACCCATAGCCCAAGCGGTCGCGCTATACTGCGTGCTCAACGCTCCATCGGTTACAATATCTACGGGGGAAAGGAGGGGTATGCGAAAAAGCATCGAACAGGCTTTGCGGCCATCGGTTGCCATCCTTGGCTTCGCGCTCTTCCTGGCTATCAACGCGGCAAGCGTATGGGGCGGCGTGTTCCCGTTCCTGCCCCTGGAAAACCAGACGCATGAATTGCTCTTCTGGTTCTACTTCGCGCAATCCGTTTCGTTCTTCGCAATGTTCCTCATCTGCGCACGCCTGGTATACGTATCGCACGTGCAGCGTCTCTTCATGCTCACCACGTCGGGCGCATCCGTATCGTACGGACTGGGGTGGATTTGCCTCATCGCATCCATCTACGCGTACGACTTCGCCCTGCCGCTGCTTATCGCCGCGGGCGTGCTGCTGGGCGGTGGGGCGGCGGAATTCTACTTGCTCTGGCAACGCTACTTCGCCAGCACCGAACCCGACCGGGGCACGCGCGCCATGATTGCCGGCGCCGTATACGCCGCCATTATCTACGCAGCGCTCTACCTCATCCCGCGCGCCGTTACCGCATTTCTCATCCCCGTGGTGTTCCTTCCGCTGTTCGGCCTGGCCCTCACGCTCAAGAACCGGGAAATCGACTTCGCGCAGCCTATGTTCATGGACAGCCCGCGCGAGAACAGGCGCGTGTACGCTCGCCTCATCCGCGGCACCATGCGCGCCACGCTGGCCATTGGCGCCCTGGCATTTTGCGCGGGCATCATGCGCGCGCTTGCCATCGACAATCCCAGCATCGGCTCGCTCGTGAACATCCTGTCCATGCTGGGCATGCTAGCTGCGGCGTCCGTCTTGCTGTATTTCTGGCGCGCGCGTGGCCTGAACCTCAGCATCACGCGCCTCTATCGCGTGGTGTTCCCCCTGGTCATCACCGCACTCGTTATCGTGCCGCTCTGCCCCGAGGGCTACATGCGATGGTTGGCGGCCGGCCTGTACGCGCTCTACGCCATCGCCACCCTACTCGTTATGCTGCAAACGGCTCAGATTGCGCGCGACCAGGGCATTCACCCCGTATATGCGTTCGGATCCATTGGAGGCATCGTGTACGCCATGCACGATATGGGCTTCCTCATCGGCAGCGCGGGCGACCAGATGGCCCTTTCCGGAACGGACCCCATCATCTTCACCACCGTGGTCACCATCTACCTGCTGGCGCTCATGTTCTTCGTGAGCACCATCGACTTCAAGAAGGAACAGGCCGATATGTTCAGCGACGACCATATCGAGCTCATCACGCCACGCGCACCCCGCCTGCCGGCACCGCAGACCGCCAGCCAGGACGCCGCGCAGGAAATAGAGGTCACCCCTCCCATGGAGCAGGCGAAGGCGGAACCAGCGGGCGACCTTTCCGATTTCTCGCAGCCGAGCACCACGAGCAACGGCTGGCGCGACCGCATCGACAAGCAGGCCAAGCTGCTGCAACGCGATTTCGGCCTGTCGAATCGCGAGGCCGAAGTAGTCAAGCTCGTATGCCAGGGAAACACGGTGCCCAGCATCTCCGAGCAGCTCTACATTTCGGAAAACACCGTGCGTACGCATATGAAGCGTCTGTACGCGAAGCTGGGCATCCACAAGAAGCAGGAGCTCATCGACCTGGCGCATTCGTACAAGACCAGGTAAGTTCCCAGAAAAGCAACGAGGCGGCCCGCAAAAGCCGCCTCGTATCGTTTACTTGAGCCCCACGGGCATCCGCACGCCCTAGCGCGCACTCACCACGGGGATTTCCGCGTCTTCGGCCTCGTCGAGGTGACCGTCGTACACGTAATGCTTCGTATCACGTGCGATGACGCCCGACAGGGCCAGCACGATGATGATGTTGGGAATGACCATGAGCGCGTTGCCGATGTCGCTGATCGTCCAGACCACGTCACCCACGCCCAAGGCGCCGGCAATGCCAACCAATACGTAGATAACCTGGTAGGGACGCGTACCCTTCTGGCCAAACAGGTACACCACGCAGCGATTGCCGTAGTAGCTCCAACCCAAGATGGTGGAATACGCGAAGCTCACCATGCCCAACACCAAAATGGGCGTTCCCACGTACGGAATGCTACTGAATGCGGCGCTTGCCAGAGCCGCGCCTTCGGTGATGGTGCCGCCGTCGATAATTCCGGGGTTCGCGAGCAGCGTGGACGTAAGCACGATACCCGTAATGGCGCAGATGACGACCGTGGACCAAAACGCACCCGTCATGGCAACCAGGGCCTGGCGTGCGGGGTTGCGCGTAGCAGCGGCAGCCGCCACGATGGGTGCGGTACCCAGGCCGGCCTCGTTGCTGAACAGGCCACGTGCACAGCCATACTGCAGCGCCACCATGATGCCGCTACCCACGGCGCCGCCAAAGGCAGCCTTGGGCGTAAACGCACATTCGAAGATGGTGGCAATGGCGGGGCCAACATACGGTGCATTCAGAATCATGATGATGGCGCAGCCCAGCACGTACACCACCGCCATGATGGGAACGAGCTTTTCGCACACGCGCGCAATGGACTTCACGCCACCGAAGATGACGAGCGCCACGCACAGCGCAATGATGATGGCGATTGCCGCTGCGGGCACGCCAGGGAAGCTCGACTCGATGATGCCCGTCATGGCCGCGGACTGCACGGCACTACCCGTGCCCAGCGTAGCGACAATGGCGAACAGGCAGAACAAAACGGCGCCCGCATGCGCCCAGCGAGGCGTGCTGCCGTCGGGGCGCTTGAACGCGCGTTCCCAGGCATACATGGCACCGCCAAGCATTTCCCCGCGAGAATCCTTCACGCGGTACTTCACCGCCGCGTAGACTTCCGTGTACTTGGTTGCCATGCCGAAGACGCCCGTGATCCACATCCAGAACACGGCACCCGGGCCACCCGCCAGAATGGCCGTGGCAACACCCACGATGGAACCCGTGCCCACCGTTGCGGCAAGTGCCGTGGCAAGAGCGCCGAACTGGCTCACGTCGCCTTCAGCGTCTTCATCTTGAGCAACCGAAAGCCTAATGGCCGTGGGAAGCTTGCGCTGAATGAACCCCGTACGGAACGACAGGAAAAGATGCGACCCGAGGAGCAGGCAGATCATGACCGGCCCCCATACGAATGCATCAATTTGGTTGAGTATCGCGATAATATCCATAACAGGTCAAAAGTATACGTGTTTACGGCCATTCGCGCACCCCATCATGATAAAGCGCACATTCCGTGTCGTATGCGGAGGCAGGCGCTCCCTATCCAATGCCTGCATATGGCTACGCTATAATGAGCGCTTGCGAATCATAAGCATTCACAGGGAAAGAAGACCGCATGCCTACGATGCAGAACACCAACCGCTGGGAGACGAAGGAACTCGTAATCATGGCCCTCATGTGCGCCATCAGCGTGATCCTGAGCTTCATCGAATTCCCCATCATCCCCGGCATCACCTGGCTGAAATTCGACGCCTCCGCCATGCCCGCCATGGTGAGCGGCTTCGCATACGGCCCCGTAGCCGGTATCGTCGTGGGCATCGTAAGCGCGCTTATCCACGCCATGATCATGGGCGACTGGGTAGGCGGTCTCATGAACGTCATCGTCATCATCGCCATGGTTGGCCCCAGCGCCGCCATCTACGCCCGCAAGCATACGTTTGCCGGCGCCGTTATCGGCCTGGTCGTGGGCATCGTCTGCATGACTGCTGCCGCCATCGTGTCGAATCTGATCATCGACCCGTTCTACCTGGGCATGCCCCTGGAAGCGGTTGCCGGCCTTATCCTGCCCGCGCTCCTGCCGTTCAACATCGCAAAGAGCGTCATCAACTCGGTGCTCACCTTAGTGGTCTACAAGTCCATCAGCAACCTCATCACGCCTAAGAAGAGCCAGGTGAAAGGCCGATAGCTATGGCCACTAGCCAGTCCTGCCCCATAGTCGACTTTCAGGAGGCCACGTTCACGTACGACGGCGAACGCCTGGTCCTAAACGGCATCGACCTCGCAATCCAGGAGGGTGAGTTCATTGCCATCCTGGGCGGCAACGGCAGCGGCAAGAGCACGCTCGCCAAGCACATCAACGCCCTGCTCGCGCCCGATTCGGGCTCGGTGCGCGTCCTGGGTCGCGCCACGTCCGACGCCCAGGAAACGTACTTCATCCGCAGCAAGGCAGGCATGGTATTCCAGAATCCCGACGACCAGCTGGTAGCCAGCCTCATCGAGGACGACGTTGCCTTTGGCCCGGAAAATCTGGGCATTCCCAATCCCGAACTGCGCAATCGCGTTACCCAGGCGCTCGAGCGCGTGGGTCTGCAGGGCTTCGAGCTCCGCGAGACCACGGCCCTTTCGGGCGGGCAGAAACAACGCGTGGCCATTGCCGGCGTGCTCGCCATGCAACCACGCATCCTCATCCTCGACGAAGCGAGCGCTATGCTCGACCCGCGCGGTCGTGCGGGCCTGCTGCGCGTGGCACACGAGCTGAACGACGAGGGCATGACGGTCATCATGATCACCCACTTCATGGAAGAAGCCGCGCAAGCCGATCGCGTATTCGTGATGGAGGCAGGCACCGTTGCTCTTTCCGGCACGCCAAGCCAAGTGTTTTCCCAGATAGACAAGCTAGCGCATCTGCATCTGGACACGCCCTTCGCGACGCATATGAGCCTTCTGCTCCAGGAACGCGGCGTACCCGTACCCGTGTGCATGTCCGAAGAAGAACTCGCACGCGAAGTTCGCACGCTGCTCGCAGGGGAAGGCGGCCAGGCATGATCGAATTCCAGAACGTCAGCTATACGTACCGTACCGCCGAGGGGAAACGCGCACGCAAGAAGCGCAACGAGCCCGCCGAGGTACCCGCTGACTGGGGCAATGCGCCCTCGGCCTATTGGGCGCTTCACAACGTGAGCTTCACCCTGAACGACGGCGAGTTCTTCGGCATCGCCGGGCACACTGGCAGCGGCAAGAGCACGCTCATTCAGCATATGAACGGTCTGCTGCAGCCCTCGCGTGGCTACGTGCTGGTCGATGGCGTGGACATCTCGGAAAAGAACGCCGCCACAAAGGCGCGCTCGCACGTAGGCGTGGTCTTCCAGTATCCCGAGCATCAACTGTTCGCCGCAACGGTATTCGAGGACGTAGCCTTCGGCCCGCGTAACATGGGCCTTTCCGGCGAGGAAGTCGAACGCCGCTACGTCGAGGCCATGAAGCTCGTGGAGCTCGACCCCGAACAGTTGCGCGACATAAGCCCCTTCGAGCTTTCGGGAGGTCAGCAGCGTCGCGTTGCCTTTGCGGGCGTACTGGCCATGCAGCCGAAAACGCTTATCCTGGACGAGCCGGTGGCGGGCCTGGACCCTCACGCACGCGAGGAATTCCTCGCATTCATCCAGCGCCTGCACCACAACGAAGGCCTTACCGTGGTTATGGTGTCGCACGACATGGACGACCTGGCCCGTTTCTGCGACCGCATCCTCATCCTGAACCGCGGCGAAGAATTCGCGCTCGGCACACCCGATGAGGTATTCGCCGACGCGGAAGCCTGCAAGGGCATCGGCCTGGGAGTGCCCGCAGCGCAGCACTTGGCAAACACCCTAGCCAACGAAGGCGTGGCATTGCCCGCGCATAATGGGCTCTACACGGCCGCCGAGCTTGCAGACGCCATCGCATCGCTCTACGAGGCCGCCCATGAATAGAGCGCTGTTCGGCAAATACTGGCCGGGCGAAAGCCCCCTGCATCGCATGGATTCGCGCGCCAAGCTTACATTCGTGGTGCTCGTGATGGTGGCCATCTTCTGCGCCAGCTCGTATGCCGCATTGGCCCTCTGCGCGGCATTTCTGCTTGCATGCATCCTCATCGCACGCATTCCCCTACCCCAGGCCGTGCGTTCCATCGGGCCGCTGTTCTTCATCGTGGTCATCACGGCCCTGCTCAACGTCTTCTTCGTGCAAGGCGGCACGGTCTACGTTACCGCAGGCCCGCTGCAAATTAGCCAAGCAGGCATACACAACGCCGTATTCCTGGGCATTCGCCTTACGCTGCTGCTCATCGACGCCAGCCTGCTCACGCTTACCACCACCACGCTCGACCTTACCGACGGCATCGAAGCCGTTCTGGCGCCGCTGCGCCACATAGGCTTCCCCGCCCATGAGTTCAGCATGATCATGGGCATTGCGCTGCGCTTCGTGCCGCAGTTCGTTACCGAGCTACACACCATTCGCGCCGCCCAGCTCTCGCGCGGGGCGAAACTTGCCACCAGCCCGCTGAGGGGTGGCATCTCGAGCCTAACGAGTCTCATGATTCCGCTGTTTACCAGCGCGTTTCGTCATGCCGAAACGCTTTCTGCAGCCATGGACGCGCGCTGCTACCACGGCGCGGAAGGCCGCACGAAGCTGAAACCGCTCGCATTCACGAGCGTCGACGCACGCGGGGCCATCGTCGTAGCGTGCCTCATCATTGCAGTGATTGCACTGCGCGTGGTAGGACTATAGGGACGCGCGCTTAGCCCGCTCTCCTTCCACCAGGTCAATCAATTCCTGCTGGGAATGAACCATCGTCTTGCGATAGACGTTTCCGATGTGCGTCTTGATCGTCTCTTCCGAAACGCCCAGCTCCTTGCTGATGTGACGCTTGTTGCGACCGCGGGCAAGAAGCTGCAGCACCTCCACCTCTCGCGGCGTCAAACGGTACACGCTCGAAAACGCCCGATAAAATAGGGCATTCTCGTCATCCCCCATATCCGGGCGCGCAATTCCCCAGTCCACCGAGGACGGATCGCGACACACCAAGATGAGCGCGATAATGGGCAGCACGCAAGCGAGAACCGACGCAAGCGTGCTCACGTCCATGCCGGCAAAAAGCGCCCCCGCAGATATGCACCTGCCAGCCAGCTGCCCCAACACCAAAAGGAACGTGGCCAGCGACACGATGCGCGTGGCATCCATGCCCACGCAATAGCTGAAATACGAAATCACGCACGTCACCACGACGTATACGAAGCAATACCCCATCATCAGCAACAGGGAGCCCGCCCAGACGTATTCCGCAAAACACCCCAACACCATGAAGCCAAGGGCAAGGAAGCCAAACCCAACCTCGAAGACCAGATGATTGAAGTCCATGCCAAACAAGAGCGCCGTAACCCCCGCCACGCACGCGCCCAAAAGGAACGCAACCACGCACAAAGTAGGCCCGGTTACGCCGAACTGCGGAAGAACCATCGACATGACGCCAAACGCAACGCCCTGCAAGGCCGCTGCGACAACGAAGGTCACGGGCGCGGAAAGAGATTCGGAGGACCCCGAGGAATACAGACGAGCGCGTGAGAATTGCGAGACGGTCTTTTCGAGCAAAACGGCAGCGGCACACCCCGCAAATGCGAGGAGTATCAAGGAAGCCACCTGGGGCAAGGCAAAGCAGAGAAGGTACAGCAGCGCTCCGCCCATCACGCCAAAGGTGCCGGCAATAAGCGCATACAGTGGCCCCAGCTGCGCCATGACCCTACCAAGCTCCACGATAAACAGGGCAGAGCCCACCCCCACGAGCAATTCCGACGCAATGCCGATTCCAATCGATATCGGGGAAGAGGCAAGCCACGTGCGGACAAGCACGAACAGAACCCCGCCCAGGGCCATGCAGGCAATCATCGCAATGCGACACGCATTCGTTTTCGCTACGATGTTGGCCCTATCGCTGCGCAGCCATCCAATGCCATACACCACCATGCACGCGACCATGAAATAAAGCGTAGTACCCAAGGGAGCCCCACCCTCAACGTAAAAGAACGCGGATGGCGTCTGGAACAGAGCGAGCTGCCAAAACCAATACAAAACCGAGCACGCGACAAGCGCCGGCTGCTCGCTTGGCACCACGAGCATCCGCTTCAGAAGACGCGTCCCCGCAATGCCGAATATCGATACCTTGTTGGACCCCACTAGTAACTCCCTCCCACGCGAGTATCTATTATCGGGCATTTTTGGCACTCCCCCTAGAAGGGCTAAATCGAATCCCTCATGCGTTTAGCGCTTTCGGGGTGTTGGACGGCACCCCGAAACGATGGATGGTAAGCCTGCTTTTCCGTTCATCACAGTAGGGAGGATTACATGAAAAGTATCACCCAGAACGCCGCCTTCGGAAGGCGCGACTTTCTCAAGGGAGCAGCGGCGCTTGGCGGTGCGCTCACCGCAGGGGCCCTCGCCACGGGCTGCGACGGCAAGCCAAAATCATCTGCCGGCGCGGCAACGGCAAGTGGCGAGACGGGCGCGGGCCTTACCGCCGACAGCGCAACGCAGAAGTGGGCGTTCGAGATTGCGCCCGAAGCCATTGCCGACAGCGAGATCAAGGAGAATGTCTCCGCTGACGTCATCGTAGTGGGCGCCGGCACGTCGGGCCTCGTTACCGCCGTATCCGCCGCAGAAGCAGGACTCGACGTCATCGTGGTTTCGGCTTCCGCCAAACCCGTTGCCCGCGGTGGCTCGAACAACGCCATCTACTGCAAGGCCATGGAGCGCGCCGGCATCTCGAAGCTAACGCCCTTCCAGTTCCAGAAGGAAATCTTCTACGCCAGCAATCAGGTCGACGAGCGCAAGTGGTACAAACACTACAACAACTCCGAAACGGCCATGAACTGGTCCATCGACCTCATGGAAAAGGCTGGCTACAAGGTGAAGGTGGAACTGGGAACGCCCCTTCCCGAAGATAGCCTGTACCATGAAACCTGCTCTATCGGCTGGGAGCTGGGCGATGGCATGGATGCTGGCGAATTCAAGGATCTGGGCACGGGCATGATGCAGCCCGCCTTCGTGAAGGAGCTTGCGCGCCACCTCACCGAGGACCTGGGCGGTCGCATCGACTTCAACACCGTAGGAACGCAGCTCGTGCGCGGTGGCAAGCCCAACGGCACGGACGGCCGCGTAGACGCCGTCATCTGCCAGAAGAGCGATGGCTCCTACGCAAAGTACACTGGCACGAAGGCCGTTGTCCTGGCTACGGGCGACTTTTCCGCAAACAAGGACATGATGTACAAGTACGCCCCCAGCTTCGCCCCCTACATCGCGGATAGCGTATACGAGGCCAAGGCGAATTACGACGTGGGCTTTCAGTATGGCGGCCTGCTGAAGGGCGACGGCCACAAGATGGGCCTGTGGGTTGGCGCTGGCTGGCAGAAGGTATTCCCCAACTGCGTCATGGGCGGCTTCTTCGGCCCCGGCCCGCGTAACCTGTACAGCAACTTCCTTGGCCTGCAAGTGAACCGCAATGGCGAGCGTTTCATGAACGAGAACGTGCTTTCGCCGTGCGGCGGTGCAAACAACTTTGGCCAGCCCGGCAAGACGGTATTTGCCCTGTGGAACGAGGAATACGCACGCTGCGAAACGGTATCGGGCAGCTGGAACAACGACTCCATGCTCGACGGCGACGCCGAATCCATTGCCCAGTCGGTTATCGCCTCCTGGGAAGACGATGTGAAGAAGGGCGCCACGGTCAAGGCTGACACGATGGAAGAGCTCATCAGCAAGCTGGGCCTTCCCGCCAGCACCATGGACACGGTAAAACGCTACAACGAGCTGTGCGCGGCAGGCGCCGACACCGACTACTACAAGGAAGCCGAGCACATGCATCCGCTCGAGAAGGGCCCGTTCTACGGCCAGTCCTCCGCCGGCGTGCTGGTGTTCCTCACGGTTCTGGGTGGCCTGAACACCGACGCGAACCTGCGCGTGCTCGACGATGACGACAACGTGATCGAGGGCCTGTACAACGTGGGCACCATGGTGGGCGACATGTTTGCTGGCAACTACTCGTTCATGGTGGAGGGCGCAAACTACGGCGCCAACTGCCTGACCTTTGGATACCTAACCGGCAAGTTCATCGCGAACCAGGAATAACTCTCCCACCGGGCACCCCTCCCCGCCCGCTCAGGCTCGCGAAACGAACAAGGGCCCGATACGCACCCCGGAACTTGGCATGTGCCAACCGAGGCCGCACATCGGGCCCGCTTTATGCCCTATTCGGCTATTCGAAGTCGTACAGGTCCTTCGCGGCAATCTTGAACTCGTTGTAGGCGGCGATGGCCGTATCCTCCTCGGTGACGAGCTCGAATGCCAGGGGCTGACCCTCTTCGTCGAGTTCGGTGACTTCCATAACCAGAATCTCGCCCGAAGACAGCGCGGGCTCGTCTTCCGTAACGGGGAAGAAGAAGCCATAACGAGCCTCGTTCATGAGGATGAGGCCCAGGAACTCCAGGTTAACCTGCTCGCCCTTCTCGTCCTCGAACGTAAAGACCATACCCTCCTGCTCGGGCGGGGCAAAATTCGGTGCGCTTCCAGTCCTCATAACCCTATCCTTTCACGCGCCATAGCGCGGTCGTATTCGTAATTGCAGCTACCATAGTAGCGCCTTGTCAGCCCCCTACGGCTCGCGCACGCAGCGGCACCACAGCAAAGGAAGAATTCCGTTGCGGCCCCGTAATGCGGGCATGAAAAACCGGGCCAGGTACACCCCAGCCCGGTTCAAGAGACCCACGTAAAGAGCGACTACTCTTCGGCGCCTTCCGACGTGTGCTTCGCAGCCTCCTCGGACGCCTCTTCGAACTTCTCGCGATCGACGATGCGAATCTCGGGCTGAGCGGCCTCATGCGTCTTCTTTTTCTTAGCCTGCTTACGCGCAGCCGCACGCTTTTCCTTGGCAATCTGGGCTGCGGACTTCTGCTCGGCCTGCTCCTGCTGCTTCGGCTGAGCGGCAGCTTCCTTTTCGGCTACGGCCACAGCGGGCTTCGCCGCTTCCGCTTCCTGTTCGGGAGCAGCATAGGTAAGCGAGCCGCGCGACGTTGCGAAGCGACCGACCTCGTTGCCGTACTTCTTCGTGAGGTTCACGTTCTTTTCCTCGCGAGACTTCCAAATGGCGAACAGCGGGCAGGCGATGGCGATGGACGAATACGCACCGGCGAGCAGGCCAATCACCATGGCGAATGCGAAGTCCTGCAGCGTTTCACTACCGAACAGCAGCATGGCGAATACCGGGATGATCGACGTGAGCGTGGTGTTGATGGAGCGGATGAACACCTGGTTCATAGAGTGATTTGCCATGGTCATGAACGTGCAAGGCACTTCCGAATGCTCCATGTTGTCGCTAATGCGGTGGAACACGACCACCGTGTCGTAGAGCGAGTAACCCAGAATGGTAAGCAGTGCGGCAACCACGTTGGGGTTAATCTCGCGTCCAACCAGGGCGTAGATGCCCACGACGAGCAAGATGTCGTGCACCAGGGCCACAATGGCGGTAACGCCCATCTTGTACTGGCGGAAGCGCAGCGCAATGTAGACGATGATCAGGATGAACGACACGATGAGGGCAATGAACATGGCCTGGATGACGCTCGTGCCCCAGTCGGGACCGATAGTGCTCACCTGGAAGTTATTGGAAGAAAGGCCCAGGCTGTTGGCAACCGTCATGGCCTCGCCGGCCGATTCCGCGGCGTCGGCATTCGTGGTGCGCACGATGAAGCCAGCCTCGCCGTTGTTCGTGGTGGTCTGGATGACGGCATCGGGTTCGCCCGCGTCGGCAAACGCACTGCGCATCTGGTCGGTGGTCACGCTGCCCGTGTCGGTGAACGTGATGCTCGTACCACCGATGAACTCGATGCCCAGGTTCAGGCCGCGCACGCCAATGATCACGGCGCTAAGCACCATGACGACGGCGGCAACGGTGAGGAACACCTTGCGGTAGCCCAGGAAGTTGATGTCGTGCTTGATGAAGCGACCCTTCACCTTGGAAGCGGCCTGCGCAGCAGCCGTGCCGCGCTCGCCGCCCTTGCGGGTCGCGTAGGTCTCGTTGTCGGCAGAGTTGATGGCCTCGAGGGAAACGGCAGTCTCAACCGTTTCGCCTTCGGCTTCCGAAAGCTCCTTGTACACGCCAGCGGCAGCCTGGCAATCGCTCACGCCCCAGAAACCCGGATGCTTCGCGATGGCACGCGGGGCAAGCAGGCGAATGAGCGGGGCCTTGAAGACGAGCATCATCACGATGTCGCACATAATGCCCAGCGCCAGCGTGAGGCCGAAGCCCTTGACGCCACTGGAAGCCAGGAAGAACAGCGACAGAGCCGTAACCAACGACACCAGATCGGCGTCGATGGAGGTCAGGATGCCGTGACGAACGCCCGTGATGGACGCCGCGCGCACGCTGCGGCCGAAGCGAATCTCTTCCCTGAAGCGCTCCAAGGTAAGAATGGACGAGTCGGCCGCCATACCAATGGTAAGAACGATGCCGGCAACGCCGGAAAGGGACAGGCTAAACAGACCGAAATGCGAAAGCGTGGCAAGCAGGCCCAGATACAGCACCGAGAACACCGCGATGGCGGCGGCGGTGATCATGCCCAGGCCACGATAGAAGAACAGCAGGTAGAGCATAACCAGCAGGATGCCAGCCAGAGCCACGAGCACGCCAGATGCCAGGGCGTCCTGACCGAGCGTGGGGCCTACCGTCTGGCTTTGCGCGTAGGTGAAGCTCACGGGCAGCGAACCACTTTCGAGCACTGTCTTCAGCGCCTTGGCCTCGTCTTGCGAGTAGTTGCCGGTGATGGACACCTGGCCCGTGGTGATTTCGGACTGCACGGCGGGAGCGGAGTTCACCACGCCGTCGAGAATGATGACGATCTTGCCGTGGTCGTCGACCAGGTCGGCGCTGGCCTCGGCAAATGCCTGGGTGCCTTCGGCGTCGAGCGAAATGTTGACCGCGTAGTACGGGCTACCCTCGCTCTGCTTGTCGATAGTGACGCTCTGGATGTTCGCGCCCGTTACGATGGGAGTATACGTGCCCTCTTCAACGGTAAGCTGGGAGCCGCCTTCCGAGGGAAGCGTATTGCCGTAGTCGTCGGTAACGGTGGTTGACGTGGTCAGGTTGCCAGAATCAATCTTCTGCTGCACGTCCGCATCGGTGAACGAGTCGAGGCGCGCAAATTCCAGGTTACCGGTACGCCCGATGGTATCGAGCGCTTCCTGAGTATCGGAGATGCCAGGAATCTGAACCAGAATCTGGTTATTGCCCTGAATCTGAACGGTGGCTTCCGAAGCGCCCAAGGCGTTAACGCGCGACTCGATGATGTCGCGACTGATTTCCATGTCTTCCTGGCTCACGCTGTCGCCATCGGTGCTGTTTGCGGTAAGCACCACGGAAAGACCACCCTGGATATCCAGGCCCTGGTTGATCTTTTCCTGCGGCGGCATGAACATGAACACCGAGCCCACCACGAGGAGGGTGAGCAAGATGAGCAGCCAGACGTTGCGGCGGTTGTTGCCGCTTACATGCTTGCGCTTCTTGGTATTAGATTCTGCCATTAGATTCCCTTTGTTTCCCGTATTCGGGGCCCCTTGCCCCGTTTAACCGCACACAAAACCGCGGTTAACATTGCATTATGTCACAACAAGAAGAACGCTCCAACCGCATAACGCGCGATGGGCCCCATTGGAGCCCATCGAAGTAGCAATTATGTTTGCCCACGCGCTGCGGAGCGGTCCTAGTAGTCGTTCGCGCCCGCGCTGGCCATCCACGCCTCGTAGAATTCCTCGTACGCATCGGCCAAAACGGCTTCGCGCGCCTTCTCCATAAGATGGATGAGGAAGTACAGGTTATGCTCGGAAAGCAGCATGCCGCCCAGCATCTCGTTCTGCTTCACCAGGTGGCGCAGGTACGCGCGACTGTAGTTGCGGCACACGGGGCAATCGCACTCGTGATCGAGCGCCGTGAAGTCGTGCGCGTACTTGGCGTTGCGCAGGTTCATGCGGCCTTGGCTAGAAAACGCCGTGCCCATGCGGCCCGTACGCGTGGGAAGCACGCAGTCGAACATGTCCACGCCCTCACGCACGGCGCGTACGAGCGTGGTGGGATTGCCCACGCCCATGAGGTAGCGCGGACGATCTTCCGGAAGCGCGCGCGTGGCCTCGCCCAGCGTTTCGAACATGACCTTGTGGTCTTCGCCCACGGAATAGCCGCCGATGCCGAAACCGGCAAACCCGCGCATGCCCGCCGCCTTAGCGCGCTCTTCCGCTTCCAGCAGGCGCTTCGCGCTCTCCAGGCGCAGATCCATATGCATGCCGCCCTGCTCGATGCCGAACAGGCCCTGATCGGGACGCGTATGCGCCATCAGGCAACGCTCGGCCCATTCCCAGGAGAGCTTCGTGGACGCAGCGACGTCGCGCTTTTCGGCCGGATAGCCAATGCACTGGTCGAGCTGCATGGCGATATCGGCGCCAATGCGCTGCTGGATGTCCATGTTGATCTCGGGCGTCCAACGATGCTTGCTGCCGTCGTAATCGAGCGCCTTGAAGTTCACGCCGTCGTTGTCGGTCTTCATCATGTGATTCAGGCTGAACAGCTGGAATCCACCCGAGTCGGTGAGCATGGGGCCATCGTAGTTCATGAACTTCTGCACGCCGCCGGCCTCTTCGATGATCTCGACGCCGGGACGCATGTACAGATGGTACGTGTTTGCAAGCACGACCTGGCTTTTCAGCTCGTGCAGCACATCGACGGTAATGCCCTTCACCGTGGCATGCGTGCCAACGGGCATGAACATGGGCGTGCGCACCGTTCCGTGCGCCGTTTCGAACGTGAGCGCGCGGGCGTTGCCGCTGCGCGCCTCGATGGTTACGTCAAATAGGGCCATAGTCTTCTTTCTATCTTCCGTTAGTTGCGACGGCTAACGAGCCGTGGTGGTAATTCGCATGCGTTCGTTCTCGTCCCACAGGGGCTGGGGCATGGCGTCGCGACCATGCGCGATGCTGATGCCGCCATCGAGCGGAGAGCGGTCGGGGTAGCCTTCCAATGCGCGCTTGCTCTCGCAAATGGGCAGCTCACGCACCCAAGCGACGAACTCTTCCATGGTGCCGTGCTTAACCGTGGCAATATCGAACCCGTTGTCGTTGATGAGGTCGTCGGTGACCAGGTAGGCATCCATGCCCGTTTCCAGGCACGCCAGGTCGTCGATGGTGTTGTTCCCCACCATGAGCACGCGGCCGGGCTCGGCACCCGCGATGGCCAGGTTCTCGTAGTAGTAGGCCGTCTGGGGCTTTACCGCCGTGCTGTTGTCGAAGCGCGTGATGCGCGCAAAATAGGACGGATCGACGTTTGCCCAGCGCAGACGCGCAAGCACGCCCTCCAGGGGGAACAGCGGCATGGTGGTCAGGTACAGCGGATATCCCTTTTCCGCAAGGATGCGCACCGCTTCGGCCGCATGCGGATTGGGGACGATGCCGCGCCCGCATTCGTTGAAATCGTTCTGGTAGAAATCGAAGAAGAAGTCGCGCGCTTCCGCCAGCTCGCGGGCGTTCAGCGGGCATTCCTCGTCTTCGTGCGCCTGGGCAAACATGCGCCAAAACGCATCGGCGTTCGTTTCCTCGGGGGAATGGCTGCTCATGGCATGCATGCCGCGATCAAGGCAGTGGATGTAGAGCTTGGCATCCTTACCAGCGTTACGCAGCTTGCGTTCCAGGATTTCGTAATAGCGATCGAGAAACTGACGCACGGGCATGGGCAGCTACGTGCCGTCCATATCGAAGAATATCGCGTCATACGGCGCCGATGTAGTCATGCGCACACCCCTTTCCTGTTTCTCGTATTCGATACTCGCACACGTA
>JAILNP010000106.1:0-6397 GCA_024691475.1 Eggerthellaceae bacterium | reverse complement strand
CAAGAATGTTCTGCCATGCATCCAAAGATGCTACAGCGGGTTGC
The DNA here is from genome assembly GCA_024691475.1 of Eggerthellaceae bacterium. Classification (GTDB taxonomy): domain Bacteria; phylum Actinomycetota; class Coriobacteriia; order Coriobacteriales; family Eggerthellaceae; genus Denitrobacterium. The sequence goes on along the minus strand of JAILNP010000106.1, from coordinate 6,353 downwards.
CGAACAGAGCGTAGACGCTGGCGGCGAAATCGGGATTAGTGCTGATGAACGTCCAGTAGTGGCCTGCGGAAAAGCCCGTGAGAACGCCCAGCAGCATGGATACGCCCACCAGGATGCCGCATACGGCGCAGAAGACACGGCGTTTGCGGGGTGCCTCGTCGAATTTCTGGCGCATCGAGAACATCGCGAACAGGGCAATGAGCGTGATGTACCAACCGAAGTCGCTGAAGTAGCGTTCGGTGATGCCCGCAACGCGCGTGTCCACGAACAGCACCACCAGGGCCAGCACGGCGGAGCAGATGACGATGGGCGCAAAGCCCGATGCCTTCAGCTTCTTCCAGCAGAAGGGCAGCGCAATCACTACGAGCATGATGGGCTTGATGAAGAAATAGCCTGCATAGAAGGGCTCGTTCGGTGCCCATTCGTGCCATTCGGGCAGCGTGGTTATCTCGGCAAGGAACGGGAAGGCCGCCGAGGGTTCGGGCAGGGCGAAGAGGTATTCCGCCATCAGGTAGAGCGTTACCTTCTTGCTCTGTACGTAGGTGGTCATGTCGAAGCCGGTCAGGTTGTAGTTGCTGCCAAAGTCGGTAAGCGAGCCGAAGCGTGCGTAGTTGTAGGCCAGCAGTGGAATGAATACCAGAACGTAGGGTAGAATGGCCGCAATGGTCTGGCGCAGGCCAGAACGCGAAAACAGCGTTCGCTCACGGAGAATTTCCTTGCGGAACAGCACGAGCGCCAGTAGCGACACCAGAATGAATTGCGGGCGGCAGCCTAGGTTTAGCGCCATGAAGAACGAGCCTGCTGCAATGCAGGCGGCGCTCAGCGTGCCATCGCCGCGACGGGCATTCAGCCAAAAGCCCATGCCAAGGGCGGTAGCCGCCATCGAAAACAGGATGGGCATGGAATAGAACCACGGCACGATCAGGTGGTACGTGATGTTCGATCCCACGAAGTACGTACCCAGCGCCAGCGTGAGCATGCCGATGCCGGGCAGCCCGCCAAAGAAGCGCCGTCCCAGCTGCCATACCATGAACGCACCGGCTAGCAGCGCAACGATGCTTGCCAGGAGAACGGCTGCGGGCGTGCTCAGCCAGGTGCCCGTTACGAGCTGGAAGGGTGCGTAGAGGGCCACTGCGGGGATAACACCAAAGTAGCTGTAATAATTACCCTGGTAAAACGCGTGATCCCAGAAGATGGGATGGTTTTCGTCGCCTATTTCGTAGCGCGGCGTGAACGCGTAGGGGTTGTCGAGCTGCGCAAGCTGTTCGTCTACGGGCAGATCGAGCGTGACGCGTCCGTGCAGCAGTGCGTCGCCCAGGCGTGCGTACTGGTCGTCATCTACGTAATGGTGGTTCCACTCGGTATAGCTGATGCCTGTGGTCTCGTCGCAGGGTTGCAGCGGAAGGTGCCCGCCCATGGCGAACGTGGCCAGAATGGCGAAGACGAAGCAGAGCGTGATGGCCGCGTATTGGGCCAGCAAGCGGCGTGCGGGCGAGGGGGTGCCCATGGCGTTGTCGTCGCTCGAAAAAGATGTGGGCATGTGTTCCCCCGGGAATGCGATGTATAGGTTTCAACGTAGCTGCACAACTATACCACACGCCCTCGAACTGGGCTTTTCCTAAAAAGTATTCTCCTAGCGCCAAACTGGGAAATATATTCCTAGCAATTGGGTGGTATTTAGGGTATAACTACCGAGAGAAGGAATGCGGGATTTCCCGCTGAAGGAACGCGCAAGCGCGAGGAGAACGATATGACGCAGTCACTGCTAAGCATTTCCGGCTTGCATGCCGGCACCGAAGATAAGACCATCCTGCATGACATCAACCTTTCGTTGAACGCAGGCGAGACTCACGTGCTCATGGGGCCGAATGGCGCGGGCAAGTCCACGCTGGGCCATGTGATCATGGGCAATCCTGCGTACCAGGTAACGGAAGGCTCCATCGTGTTCGATGGGCAGGACATTACCAACGAGCCCGCCGACAAGCGCTCGCTCGCGGGCATCTTCCTGAGCTTCCAGGCTCCCGTCGAAGTGCCGGGCGTGCCGCTGCATTCGTTCCTGCGCGCCATTACGCGCAAGCGCCCCGAGCTGAAGATGACCGCACGTCAGTTTCGCGATCGCATCGACGAAATCGCCGAGCAGCTCGACATGGACAGCTCGTTTCTCACGCGCGAGCTGAACGTGGGCTTTTCCGGTGGCGAGAAGAAGAAGCTCGAAATGCTGCAGCTCCTGCTTCTGAAGCCGAAGCTGGCCATTCTCGACGAGACCGATTCGGGTCTGGACGTGGATGCCCTGGCCGTTGTGAGCCGTGGCATCGAAGCGTATCGCGAAACGTGTAATGGCGCCCTGCTTGTGGTGACGCATAACGCGCGCATCCTCGAGCGCCTTACGGTCGACCACACGCACGTTATGGCGCGCGGCCGTTTGGTTGCGGAAGGTGGCGCCGAGCTCATTGGAAAGATCGACCGCGATGGCTTCGAGCAGTTCGCTCGTGTTGAAGAGGCGGTGTGTGCCTAATGACCGAACTGGTGAAGGAGCGTACCTACGTCGCCGACGTAGATCGCTCGATGTACGACTTCGTCTTCTCGGAAGAGGGGTACGAACGTTACGAGGACGGGCTGACGCCCGAAATCGTGCGCGCCATTAGCGCGAAGAAGGACGAGCCCGACTGGATGCTCAAGATGCGCCTCGATGCGCTTCAGACGTATCATGCCAAGGATATGGCTTCCAACTGGGGCCCCAGCATTGCCGGCCTCGACCTGGATCACATTTCCACGTACGTGAACCCGCGTGCGAAGCAATCGAAGAGCTGGGATGACGTACCCGAGGAAATCAAGGACACGTTCGAGCGCCTGGGCATTCCCGAGGCCGAGCGCAAGAGCTTGGCCGGCGTGGGCGCCCAGTACGATTCCGAAATCGTGTATCACAACATGCGCGAGGATGTGGCGAAGCAGGGCGTCGTGTACACCACCGTGGAAGACGCGCTGCATGACCCCGAGCTCGAGCCTATCGTGCGTGAGCACTTCGGCAAGCTCATTCCTCCGGGCGACCACAAGTTTGCGGCTCTGCATTACGCCGTGTGGTCGGGTGGATCGTTCGTGTACGTTCCCAAGGGCGTAACCGTTCCCTATCCGCTGCAGAGTTACTTCCGCCTGAACGCGGAAGGTGCCGGTCAGTTTGAACACACCTTGATCGTGGTCGACGAAGGCGCCGACCTGCACTTCATCGAGGGTTGCTCGGCCCCGAAGTACTACGAGGCCAATCTGCATGCCGGTGCGGTGGAGCTGTTCGTGAAGGATGGCGCGCGCCTGCGTTATTCCACCATCGAGAACTGGTCGAAGAACATGTACAACCTGAACACGAAGCGCGCCACGGTGGGCAAGGATGCCACCATGGAATGGGTTTCGGGTTCGTTCGGCAGCCACGTAAGCTATCTGTATCCCACCACCATTCTGCAGGGCGAGCGCTCGAACTGCGAATTTACGGGCATTACCTTTGCAGGCGCCACCCAGGATCTGGATACGGGCTGCAAGGTGGTGCTGAACGGCGCCGACACCACGGCGAGTGTCGACACCAAGTCCATCTCCAAGGATGGCGGCGTGAACACGTTCCGCAGCTCGGTCATCGTGGGGCGTCGTGCGAGCAATGCCCGCGCGACGGTAAGTTGCCAGTCACTCATGCTCGACGACATCTCCCGTTCCGACACCATTCCCGCCATGGACGTGCGCAATGCCACGGCTAGCGTGGGGCACGAGGCCACCATTGGCCGCATTTCCGACGAGACGGTGCTCTATCTCATGAGCCGCGGCATCCCCGAGGGCGAAGCCCGCGCCATGGCGGTCAGCGGATTCGCCAATCCCGTTTCCAAAGAGCTTCCGCTGGAATACGCCGTGGAAATGAACAACCTTGTCAAACTCGAAATGGAAGGGGCGATTGGGTAATGAGCGAGCAGACGCAAGAGCCAACCATTACGCTCGACCGCGTAAACACCCCTCCCGCGCAGACGTGGAACTACCTGCGCGCCAACGACATTTCCCTTACCGTGCCGAACCGCCCGCGTCAGGGAACGACGCGCGCGGACCTGCCGCGCCTGTTTGGTGGCGTGGAATGCGGCATGGGCCAAGCGGTTACCCAGTGGGTCGAATCTCAGGCTGGCGACGCCCTGTACTGGGAAGTGCGTTCGGGCGAAGATGCCGAGCCCATCGTCATCGACGTCGATGCGGTGAAGGGCGACATCGTCGACGCGGGCGTCATCGTGCGTGCAGGCGCCCAGGCGAACATACTCATTCATCATCATGGCAGCACGCCCATCGGCGGTACGAGTGCCGTGCTGCTGCGTGTGATTGCCGAGCGTGGATCGCGGGTGCGCCTGCGTGAAATCGTAGTGGGCGATGGCGTGGGCCAGCGCATCGAGTCGGTGGGCATTACGTGCGGAAGCGGAGCCCAGGTGGATGCCCGCCAGTTCTTCCTGGCGGCGGGAACCACGGCTGCTGGCTTTGCCGCTGCGCTCGACGGAGATGCGTCGCGCATCGACCTTACGGCCCGCTATCTGGGCGTGAACCACGATACGCTTGATATCAACCATGTGGTGCGCCAGCGCGGACAGCGTACGAAGAGCAACGTGCTGGAATCCGGCGTGCTGGACGACGCGGCGCGCAAGTCGCTGCGCGCGACCATCGACCTTATCCATGGCGCTCATGGCGCCGAAGGCTCCGAATTGGAAAGCGTGCTGGTGCTCGGCGACGACGTGGTGAACAAGACCATGCCCGTCATCCTGTGCGACGAAGACAACGTCGCGGGTAATCATGGTGCCTCCATTGGCTCGGTTGGCCCCGACCAGATTCGCTATCTGCGAAATCGCGGCCTTTCCGAGCGTGAAGCCGAGGACCTGTACGTGCGGGCCCTGTTCGACGATGCGCTCATTGCGGCAGAAACGGACGACGTGCGCTCCCGCGTAGTCGCTCGTGCGAAGACCGTCCTGGGCGAGGGCATCGTGGAAGACCTCATCGACTTCGATGACGCGCAAGCGAAGGAGGCGTAGGATGGAAAAGCTGCAGGTGAAAGAGTCGTGCTTCATTCAGGAGTCACCGTACAAGGCCGATTTCCCGCTGCTCGCCAAGAACCCCGATCTCGTGTTTCTGGATAGCGCTGCCACGGCCCAGCGTCCTGCCTCGGTGCTCGATGCCCAGCGCGATTTCTACGAGACCATGAACGCGAACCCCTTACGCGGCCTGTATGGCCTGTCGGTAAGGGCCACGCAGTCCATTGAAGATGCCCGTATGCACATTGCGCGTTTCATTGGCGCGCTCGACGAGGCGGGTGAGCCCCTTGCGAATTCCGTGGTGTTCACGCGCAACGCCAGCGAATCGCTGAACCTGTTGGCCCATACGCTGCCCCAGGTAGTGAACTTGCAGCAGGGCGACGAAGTGGTCATTTCCATTATGGAACATCATTCGAACCTTATTCCCTGGCAGCAGGTGTGCGCGGCCACGGGCGCCAAGCTCGTGTATCTGCGCTTGAACGAAGAGGGCTGCATCACGCAGCAGGAAATCGAGGAGAAGATTGGCCCGCGTGCCAAGATTGTTTCGGTTACGCATGTGTCCAACGTTCTGGGCGTGGAAAACGACATTCCGGCCATTGCGCGCCGCGCGCATGAAATGGGCGCCCTCTGCGCAGTCGACGGCGCTCAATCGGTGCCGCACCTGCGGGTGGACGTGCGTGCGCTCGGTTGTGACTTCCTGGCGTTTTCGGCTCACAAGCTGGGCGGTCCCATGGGCATTGGCGTGCTGTGGGGCAAGCCCGAACTGCTCGATGCCATGCCGCCCTTCCTTACGGGTGGCGAAATGATCGACTCCGTTACCGAAGAGGGCGCGGTATGGGCGCCCGTTCCCCAGAAGTTCGAGGCGGGCACGCAAGATGCTGCGGGGGCGTACGCCACCGATGCCGCCATTACCTATCTGGAACAGGTTGGCATGGGGCAGGTGGAAGAACGCGAACGCGCTCTGGCCGAATACCTGTGCCGTCGTTTGCAAGAGCTCGAGTACGTAACGGTTATCGGGCCCGCCGATGGCGCGAAGCACGTGGGTTCGGTGGCGTTCGACGTGCGTGGCATACATCCGCATGACGTGGCTTCCATCTTGGATGCGCAGGGCGTTTGCATTCGCGCGGGCCATCACTGCGCCCAGCCGCTTCTTTCCTATTTGGGCTGGTCGAGCACGTGCCGCGCAAGCGTTGGCTTCTACAATGACGCAGCCGATATCGATCGGCTTATCGAGGGTCTCCAAAAAGTCTGGGTGGTTTTCAATGGACGTAACTAATCTGTACAATGCGCAATTCATCGACCATGTGAACCATC
>JAILNP010000089.1:0-9607 GCA_024691475.1 Eggerthellaceae bacterium | reverse complement strand
GCACCGTAGCGTTGCAATTGCCGTTGCCACGGGTGAATACCTGCGGAAATGCGGTTACCAAGTGCACGTTTCCCATCGTGACCTCTCGCGTGCCGATACGGGCGAAGCGAAGAAGAGCGGGGAGGGGGAGTAATGGCGAATTCCGCATTCAGGCAAGATCCCTCCTCCACGGGCTCGTTCGACAAGATTCGCGGCATCGAGCCCGTGGTTGGCAATGCGCAGCCCGCTCATGCCGTGGTTATCGGTGGCGGAACGGGCGCGCCGGTTTCCATTCGAACCTTGGTGTCCATGGGCGTGCGCACGTCTGCCGTGGTTGCCATGGCCGACGACGGCGGTTCCACGGGCGCTTTGCGCGAACTTGCCAACGTCACTCCTCCTGGTGACATCCGCAAGTGCCTGGTTGCCTTTGCCGACGATCCGCATGATCCGCTGACTCGTGCGTTCAAGTACCGTTTCGAGCTGGCGAACAATCATGCGCTGGGCAATCTGCTCATTACCGCACTCGAGGACGCCACGGGGTCCTTTCCGGAGGCAATCCGAATCTGCGAAGACCTTCTGCATGCGAGGGGGCATGTGTATCCCTCCACGCTTGACAAGGTAACGCTTTGCGGCCGCACGCTTGACGGTCGTATTATTGAAGGTCAGGCCAATATTTCTCATTCGCGCACCGCCATCGAAAGCGTGTGGCTGAAGGCACCCTATACGGGTACGCCATACCCAGCCGCCATCAAGGCGATTTGCGAGGCCGACCTCATCGTTTTGGGGCCCGGCTCGCTCTTCACGTCCATCATCCCGAACTTGCTCATTCCGGGCGTACTGGAGGCAATTCGCAGTTCGCGCGCGAAGACGGTCTTCGTCTGCAGCGTTGCCGATTTCCAAGGTGAGACCTGGGGTTTTTCCGCCGAAGAGCACGTACGTGCCCTGCAGGACCACGGCATGGCGGGCTTGCTCGATTACGTTCTGGTGCACACGCCCGTGCAGTTGCGTCCGGGCGGTCACGAACCGGGTAACTATACCCAGGTCGCACGCGAGGAGCCGCTGCCAAGCGATTACGATGGCTCAAGCCGTGTTCGCCCGGTTCCCATTACCTACGATGCTGCGTATCGCATTCAGGAAAGCGGCCCCGTGGTTATTGCGCGCGACTTCGTAGACCCTGCTCATCCAACCATTCACAATCCCATTGCCCTGCGCGATGCTCTTACGGGGGTGCTCAAGCTTTGTCGTTCACCGCAGATGTAAAGGAAGAGCTTTCCCGCGTTCCTCCCGTATGCTCGCATTGCGAGCGCGCCACGCTTGCCGCCCTCATCCGCATGGAAGGCTCGCTTTTCCTGGCTGGTTCCGGGCGCTTTCGCATTGAGGTCGATACCGATTCGCCGTCTGTTGCGCGCCTGCTCGTGAAGTTGTTGCACGAACAGTACGGCCTGAAGACCGATTGGACCGTTCGTCGCAGCGTATTGCATAAGACGCCAAACTACCTCATCGAGGTGCCCATGCAAAAGGGGCTTCCCGAAGCCATGAAGGATATGGGCGTGCTCACGTCGGGCGGGTTCGACCGCGGCGTATACCCGAAGCTTGTCGAGAAGCGCTGCTGCGCCGCCGCATACTTGCGTGGCGCTTTCCTAGGAAGCGGGTTTATCGCGAACCCGAAGGGCGATTTTCATTTCGAGATGTCGGTCGAATCCGAAGAGTTGGCAAACGGGCTCGTAGACCTTATGGCCGAACGCGATATTTCGGCAAAGATCATGCAGCGTCGCAGCAACTACATCGTCTACATGAAAAGCGGGTCGGCCATTTCGGCCTTCCTAGCCGTAGTCGGCGCCCACCAAAGCGCCCTTGCCATGGAAAACGTTCGCGTGATCAAGAGCGTGCGCAACGACGTGAATCGCAGGGTCAACGCGGAGCTGGCCAACCAGCAGAAGGCCACCGAAGCCAGCATGGAGCAGATCATGGCCATTCACGCGGTGGTCGATCGCTATGGCTTGGAGAGCCTTCCACCGGCTCTTCAAGAATTCATCAAACTTCGCGTGTCGCACCCCGATGCCACATTGAAGGAACTCGGGGAATACGCCGACCCGCCCTTGTCCAAATCGGCCGTATACCATCGCGTTCGTCGAATCGAGCAGCTTGCCGCGCAGGTTGAGCGGTAAATGCGTTATAGTATCCCACGGTGCGACCTGCGGGTTGTGCCTGAATAGTATCGAGAGATAAGGAGTGCCTAATGGCAACGAGGGTAGCGATCAACGGGTTCGGCCGCATTGGACGCCTGGTCTTCCGTGCGATGGCAAAAGACCCTGCTTTGGAAGTGGTCGCAGTAAACGATCCCGGCTCTGTTGAGGCCATGACCCACCTTCTGAAGTACGATTCCATTCATGGTCGCGATTTCGAATCGGTCGAGGTTACGGAAGACGGTTTCGTGGCAGACGGCCAGAACGTGAAGGTTTTCTCCGACCGCAATCCATCCAACCTGCCCTGGGGCGAGCTCGACATCGACATCGTCGTTGAGTCAACGGGCGTGTTCCGCGACCGCGAAGGTGCCCAGAAGCACATCGACGCTGGCGCTAAGAAGGTCATCATCACCGCTCCTGGTAAGAACGAGGACATCACCATCGTCATGGGCGTGAACGACCACCTGTACGATCCGGCCGTTCACAACATCGTGAGCAACGCTTCCTGCACCACGAACTGCCTCGCTCCGTTTGCTAAGGTGCTGCTCGACAACTTCGGCATCAAGCGTGGCTACATGAACACCATCCATGCGTACACGAACGACCAGAAGATCCTGGACCTTCCTCATAAGGACCTGCGTCGTGCTCGTGCCGCAGCCATGTCGATCATCCCCACCACCACGGGTGCTGCCCGCGCTGTTTCCCTGGTTCTCCCCGAACTGAAGGGCAAGCTCGACGGTTTCGCCACGCGCGTGCCCATTCCCGATGGCTCCATGGTCGACCTCACCGTCGAACTCGAGAAGTCCGTCACGAAGGAAGAGATCAACGCTGCCATGAAGGCCGCTGCCGAAGGCCCGCTGAAGGGCATCCTGGAATACAGCGAGGATCCGCTGGTTTCCATCGACATCGTCCATAACAGCCACTCTTCCATCTTCGACGCCGGCCTTACCATGGTCATGGGCGGGGAAAACAACCTCGTCAAGTGCGTCAGCTGGTACGACAACGAGTGGGGTTATTCCAATCGCGTGAAGGACCTGGCGAAGATTCTGCTCTAAGGTCTTATGTCATTTCGGCCGGAACATGCATGCTTGGCGCTGCGGTTCCGGCCTTGTTTTGTGTAGAAAGGAAAAGCATGGCTGAAGTGAAGTCACTTGAGCAAGCCGATGTTGCCGGTAAACGAGTTCTCTGTCGCGTCGATTTCAACGTGCCGCTCGATGGCGCTACCGTAACCGACGACACGCGCATCCGCGCCGCGCTTCCCACGATCGAGTATCTGGTGGGGAAGGGCGCCAAGGTCATCCTCATGAGCCACCTGGGTCGTCCCGCCGGCACCGGCTTCGAGGAGAAGTTTTCCCTCGCTCCCGCTGCCGAGCGTCTTTCCCAGCTCATTAGCGCTCCCGTTACGTTTGCGTCCGACACCGTGGGACCCCATGCCCATGCGGTCGTAGAAGCCATGGAAGATGGCCAAGTCGTGGTTCTGGAAAACCTGCGTTTCGACAAGCGCGAGAAGAAGAACGATCCCGCGTTCTGCGAAGAGCTTGCCAAGCTGGGCGATCTTTACGTGAACGACGCCTTCGGCACCGCACATCGCGCCCATGCTTCCACAGCTGGCGTTGCCGCTCTGCTGCCCGCGTATGCCGGCTACCTCATGCTGCGCGAAGTGGGCACGCTTTCCGGCATGCTCGATGAGCCCAAGCGCCCCTTCGTCGCCATCCTTGGCGGGTCGAAGGTTTCCGACAAGGTGGGCGTTATCGATGCGCTCATTGAAAAGGCCGATACCATCATCATCGGTGGCGGTATGTGCTTCACGTTCCTACTTGCCCAGGGCAAGCAGGTGGGCACTAGCCTGAAGGAAGAAGACTGGGTCGAGCGCGCTGCCGGCATGATCGAGCATGCAAAGGAAGCTGGCGTCGAGCTGCTGCTTCCCACCGACGTGGTCGTTGCCGATCGCTTCGCCGAAGACGCAAACACCGCAACCGTTTCCGTGGACGATATCCCCAGCGACATGATGGGTCTCGATATCGGTCCTGAAACCGAAAAGCTGTATGCCCAGGCCATCGCGCAGGGTAGCACGGTATTCTGGAATGGCCCCATGGGCGTGTTCGAGATGGCCGCCTTCGAGCATGGCACGAAGGCCGTTGCCCTGGCCGTTGCGGAAAACGCGGAAGCCGACACCATCATCGGCGGTGGCGATAGCGTTGCCGCCGTTAACAAATTTGACCTTGGAAGCAAGATGACCTTCATCTCCACCGGCGGTGGCGCTTCCATGGAGCTGGTTCAGGGCTTGCCCCTGCCTGGCGTTGAGGCTCTTAAGGAGGCGTAATCATGCGCAAGCCCATGATGGCTGGAAACTGGAAGATGAACAAGACCTGGGCCGAGTCCGTCGTGCTCGCCCAGGGCATTTCCAATCGTTGCGATGACGCGTGGGATGCTGTCGACGTTGTGCTGTGCCCGCCCGCCTGCAATCTGAAGGCGGTGCATACGGTACTCGAGTTCGATCGTCGTGACATTCACGTGGGCGCTCAGAATTGCCACTGGGAAGAAGGTGGCGCCTTCACTGGCGAGATCTCTATTCCCATGCTGGAAGATATCGGCGTCGATCACTGCATCGTGGGCCATTCCGAGCGTCGCGAGTACTTCAGCGAGACCGACGAAATGGTTAATCGCAAGGTAATGGCGCTGGTTGCCCATGGGGTTACCCCCATCGTCTGCGTGGGCGAGTCGCTGGCCGTGCGTGATGCGGGTACGTATCTGGAATTCATTTGCAACGAGCTGCGTGCCGATTTTGCAGGCCTGGAACCCGAAGAGGCTGCCAAGTGCGTCGTTGCCTACGAGCCCATCTGGGCCATTGGCACGGGTCGCACGGCCACGCCCGAACAGGCCCAGGAGGTCTGCTCGGCCATTAGGGCTGCCCTTTCGGATCTTTTTGGCGAGGAAGTTGCCAGCGGTATGCGCGTACTCTATGGTGGCTCCATGAAGCCCGCCAATGTGGATGGCCTCATGGCCCAGCCCGACATCGACGGCGGACTTATCGGCGGTGCTGCGCTTTCCGCCGATTCCTTTGCCGAACTCGTTGAAGCGTGCCTGAAATAGGCGCGAGAAAGAAGCAACTTTATGGATAAGAGCAAGCTCCATCTGCCTGCGGCACTCATCATCATGGATGGCTTTGGCATCGCCGAGCCTGGCCCGGGCAATGCCATTTCGCTTGCGAATACGCCCCATCTCGACCATTTGCGCGAAACGGCCTCGAACATTCAGATTCAGGCGTCGGGCGAATACGTGGGTCTTCCCGATGGTCAGATGGGTAACTCCGAAGTGGGTCATCTGAACATTGGTGCCGGTCGCATCGTCTATCAGGAGCTTACGCGTATCAACAACGCATGCCGTAGCGGCAGCATCGCTAAAAACGAAAAGCTGTGCGCCGCCATGGAGCGTGTGAAGGCAGCTGGTTCCGTGCTGCACGTCATGGGCCTTCTGTCCGATGGTGGCGTGCATTCCAGCAATGAGCATCTCTACGCTCTGCTGAAAATGGCGGCGCAGCATGAGGTCCCGCACGTCTTCGTTCATTGCTTCATGGATGGACGCGACGTTCCGCCTGCTAGCGGCCTTGGCTACATCGAAGAGTTGGAAGAGCGCATTTCCGAATACACGACTGATGCGTGCCAGATCTCGATTGCGTCCATTTCCGGTCGCTATTACGCGATGGACCGCGATCATCGCTGGGAGCGTGTGGTGAAGGCGGTCGATGCGGTTGCGCATGCGCTGCCCCATAGCGAGCTTTCGCCCACCGAGTTCATGCAGGCAAGCTACGATGCCCAGGTAACCGACGAGTTCGTCGTTCCGGGTTCGTTTGCGACGCGCGGCGTTGAAGACGATGATGCCGTCATCTTCTTCAACTTCCGCCCCGATCGCGCGCGTCAGATTACGCATGCTTTCGTCGATGCAGAGCCGTTCGAGTCCGAATCGTTCCCGCGTCCGTATTTCGTGTGCCTCACTGAATACGACCCCGAGATTCCCGCCGACATTGCATTCGCGAAGGAATTCCCCGAAAACGTCCTCGCCGATGTGCTTTCCAGTGCGGGGTTGAAGCAGTACCACATTGCCGAGACGGAAAAGTACGCCCATGTCACGTTCTTCCTGAATGGCGGCATCGAAGCCCAAAAAGAAGGGGAGCGTAGGCAGATCATCGATAGCCCCAAGGTGGCTACGTACGATCTTCAGCCCGAGATGAGCGAGCCTGCGGTTGCCCAGACGCTTGCCGACGCCATCGATGCCGACGCGGCAGACGTGTACATCGTGAACTTCGCCAACTGCGATATGGTGGGACATACGGGCTCCATTCCCGCTGCTACGGCGGCCGTAGAGGCTGTGGATGCTGGTGTGGGGCAGGTTCTTGCCGCTATCGAGCGCAAGGGCGGCGTGGCGCTCGTCACGGCCGATCACGGCAATGCCGACAAGATGATCGCCGAGGACGGCCAGCCCCATACGGCTCACACCACCAATCCGGTGCCCCTGTTCTTGGCCGACTATGCGGGCTTGGGATACCAGCTTGCGCAGCCCGAAGGCACTTGCGGCGCCCTCTGCAATCTTGCTCCTACGCTGTTGCAGATGATTGGCTTGGAGGTTCCTGCCGAAATGACAGCTCCCAGCCTGCTCGCCTAATCTACGCCCATTCGGAACGCCCGCTTCGTGCGGGCGTTCTGCTTTTGCGGCGTCTGCGATGTCTTCATAAGGGCATACTGTGCGTAATTGACATGAGAACTGTTGCTCTCGTGCTCAGATTGACTATAATTTTGCAGTTGCGAGTTGTCGGCACATACGGTGCCGTAGTCACAGAGAAGAAAGAGTTCGCTTTGAATCCGTTGCTTATTCTGGTCATCATCGCCCTGGTCATCTCGGGTGCTGGTCTTATCGTCTTCATCATGCTGCATTCCGGCAAGGGTACGGGCATTTCCGACGCCATTGCCAGCTCGCTGTATTCCACGAGCTCTGGTACCAGCATCATCGAAAAGAATCTCGACCGCATCACCATCATTTTTGCCGTGGTGTTCCTGATTTCGCTCATCCTTTTGATGATTATTTATCCTCAGGGCACAATTGCCTAAAATTCTCGCTTGCAACGCGGAAACTTGTGTTATAGTACCCCTCGTTGCTTTTCACGTCGGAGTGGTGGAACGGCAGACACGCTAGCTTGAGGTGCTAGTGCCCACTTTAGGGCTTGCGGGTTCAAATCCCGCCTCCGACACCAGGAATTACAAGCCGCCTTCGGGCGGCTTTTTTATTTGCTATGCTGTAGTTCTCTAGGAAAATGTGCAGGAGATGTGTGCGGTGGGGGATACGGCAAAAACTTCTTCAAAGACGGGCTTGGCGCTTGCAGCTCTCTTGCTTTGCCTGTTCCTCCTCGTCGTCTTCACATTTCGTACATCTTTCATTCCGCCGCTCGACCAGCTCCTGTTTTCCGATGTCTCCTTTGATGCTCATGGTGGATCCATCGAGGGAGCGCAAGCGGACTCGCAGAGGGTCTGGGCTTGGGAGCCCGTCTCGATGCCACAAGCGTATAAAGACGGCTACGTGCTACTCGGATGGGTTGATAGCGCCTCAGGAGCCGTTACAGGGCCTGGTAGCGGCAGGGTAGGGGGTAGTGGCACCCTACGGGCGGTATGGGCGCGCGACAGGTATGTCATATCCTATGATTTGGCATACGGTTCGCTCGAGGGTCGCCCGCCCACGTCGTACTCTATTGCATCTGATGTCGTGAAACTTCCAGAGCCTTTTCGCTATGCGTATGAATTCCAGGGTTGGCGTATCGATGGATGCGAGGAGTTGGTCGATAGCATCGACCCTATGCTTGCCCGGGATGTCACTGCGCATGCCGTCTGGACGCCTGCGGTACATGCCGCGCCTGCGACGCTGTATCTTGGCGATGGACTCGATGCCGTTCCGTATTCCTATTGCTATGGGTGGGATACCGCCCCAGCGCAGGAGGCTGGTATCTGGCAGGGCATTGGATGCGTCACCGACGGGGATCCGACATACTACATCGGGCACAATCCCGGCATCTTCGCCCAGGTAGCCGATTTTCACGTAGAGAGTCTTTTCGCGGTATGCGACGATGCGGGCAACCTTGGCTGCTATCGCGTAGTGCGCATCGTAACGGTGCTACATGACGGGACCATTTTTACACCCGAATTGCAGGCGATGGTTATGCCTCAGGGGGAATATGCCACGCTTCAAACCTGCCGTCTCGACAATGTCTACATGGACATATTCGTAGGTAAGCGCATTGATGCCTAGCCTTCGTTTTTACCAGTTCATCTGGGATTATGTGCTCAGCTACAAAAAATAAAATACCCTCTTGCCAGAAAGGTTGAGTCGCGTATAATACTTTCTTGCGCGCGGACATGGCTCAGTTGGTAGAGCACCACCTTGCCAAGGTGGGGGTCGCGGGTTCGAACCCCGTTGTCCGCTCCATTGTTCATGTGAGCCGGCCGATCAATCGGCTGGCTCTTTTAAGCAAAACATGGCGACGTGGCCAAGTGGTAAGGCAGAGGCCTGCAAAGCCTTTACCCCCGGTTCGAATCCGGGCGTCGCCTCCAATTTGCTTCGTGAACGCAGCGCTGGAAGTTTTTAAAATTGGGTGTTTACAAAGCACTTAGCTCTGTTAGAATACTTCCTGCTGCAAAGCTAACGGGCGTTTAGCTCAGGGGGAGAGCGCTTCCCTGACACGGAAGAGGTCACAAGTTCAAATCTTGTAACGCCCACCACGAAAGATGCAGGTCAGAGTCTTAAGACTCTGACCTGCTTGCTTTAGAGGGGCTTAATCATCCCTCAATCGGGATGGTTAAGGGATGATTACCGATTTCTAGACCGAGTTGCCCTCTCGTCCTTCAATGCCATAGCATCTCGTAGGTCATCGCCGTGAACATGAGTATAGATTTCTAAGCTGGTCTTGATGGATGCATGACCCAGTAGTTCTTGCATCATCTTGGGATGCACGCCAGCTTCTGCAAGGTTGGTTGCGAATGTGTGCCGACCGATTTCATGTAAACACATATCAGAAGGGTGTCATGGCAGTGGTTGGAGCAGTCGAGGATGGCATGCTTGGAGATATATCCATCTTGTGCACCAAGGCGATTCTCGACTTCGTTATCATCTTGGTGATGACCTGCTCGCTTGGACGTGGCTGCGCTTTCTCCGCCATCCCCGTCGGCCTCTTCCAGGGATCGGTTACGGCGCTATCGGTGCTCATACGCCCGTTCATGACCGATTCCGCTTTGGCTGGCCTTTCGCTTGTGGGAAGCATTCTCATATTCTGCGTTGGCGTAAACCTCGTATGGAATACCAAGCTTCGCGTGGCGAACATGCTGCCCGCCATCATAATTGCCCCCTTGCTCACCTTCTTGCCAATTGCGTGGTAAGCGTAGACCATATCCTTTCCCCTT
>JAILNP010000059.1:0-15947 GCA_024691475.1 Eggerthellaceae bacterium | reverse complement strand
GTTGGGGTTGTACAGGCGGTAGACCGGCGTGTCGCTCGTCTCGGGGGCCACCCAGCCGGTGCCCTCGTACTGCCAGCCAAGCTTCACCAGGCCATCGCGCTCCTCGTCGCTGGCCGTGTAGAAGTGCTCGCCGCCGTTGGGATTGTACAGGCGGTTCATGGCAACGGTCGCCACTTCGGGCGCAGGGTCGACAACGTTGAATGTCGCCGTCGTGGAGCTGCCCACGAAGCGATTGATGCCCGTCACCGTAGCGGTAGCAGTACCCGCCTTCTCGGTGTTGGCGAATTCGATGACGTAGTCGGTGCCGGCAACAAGCTGCTCGCCATCCAACGTCACCGTAGCGTCGGGCGTAAGGGCCTCACCCGTTGCCGTCTGGTCGGCCACGGAAACAACGGCCTTGCTCAGGTCGCCAGGATTGACCACCAGATACGCGTCCGTGGGGTTCGGCATCATGGTGATGGAGAACGTAACGGGAATCATCGCATCCAGCGAAGAGGCAACCACGCGGAACGTGTTGACGGTCGCGCCTTCAGCCGCAACATTCTCGGCGGCAACATGGTCGGCGCCGTAGGTAATGCCGGCAATATAGCCATTGCCCTCGGCGGTAGGCGTGATGTCGATGGCATAGCTACCCGCCGCTTCGGTAATGGTCGCTTCACCCTCGATGAACTTGCCAGCCATGGACTCCATGCCGTCGCTCGTCTTCGCGAAGGCGATAGGCGCGGAAGAAGTAAACTGAACCACCATATCGGCGGAATCGGTACGCATGGTGGGGCCAGCCTGATAGGTAAACGCAACCGGGGTCACCGCATGCAGGGCGGATTCGTCCACCATGGCAGCCCAATAGCCAGAGGAAACCTCATCGGCAGCAACGCCGCCAACGGAAAGGCCCTTCATAAGGGAAGCGCCCTTGTCGTTGAACGCAACTACGGCCATAACCTTGCCGTCGGCATCAGCTTCGGAAAGGCCCAGCTCACCCGTGGAGAAACCATTGGCCATGGAAACGCTCTGCGAAGAGAGCCCCTCGTAGGTGCCCGTGGTGTACCAGGTGGACTTTACCGTACCCGTAAGTGCCGTAGCAACCTGCTCAGCCGCCTTCAGGCGATCGTCGGCAGTCTTCAGGCTCTCGGCATCGCGGTCTTCGTCTTCCAGGGCGCTGCTTGCTTCAGAAATCGCCTTGGTCAGCAGCGATGCGCCCATAGGCTGCAATTCGCCAGTAGCCAGCTCCTCAGCTGCAGAAATATCGCCCTGAAGCGTCTTGCTGGCCTCAACCTGCTCCTGGCTTGCCACCACGAACGTGGTCGTGATGCTGCCCTGGGCGAAGTTTGCGTTAGTGGACGCAACGGTCACGGAACCGCCCGCTTCGTAGGATTTGACGCTGTCAATCGTGTAGTCAACGTCTTCCTGCAGCGTGTACGGCTTTCCGTTCACCGTAGTGGTGAGCACGGGATGAACGTCAACGGCTCCGGCAACCTGGTCGGGAACCACCACGGAAACGCTCGAATCGTCAAACGGCAGCTGGGCAATCGAGAAGGAGACCTCCTTCGAGCCGGTAAAGCCATCGCCGCCAACGGCGGCATACGTAACGCTATAGGAGCCAGCGTTGACAATCTGATCAGCGGAAATCTCCTCGCCATCGGCATTCTTGTAAGCAACCGTCGTATGGACCTGGTCCAGATCCATCGCCGCATAATCACCGTACGTATTGATGTAGTGGAAGCTGAAATCATTCAGCGTGAGAGCCTGAGCGGTGCCGTTGAACGTAAGCGGAGAGAAGCCACGCAGGTTGGCCGTCGCCAAATCGACGGTATCGGGCGTGATGGTGAATCCCACATTGAGAACGCCTTCGAAATTGCCCATGCCCGTGATGGTAACCGTCGGGCGCTTTTCGGGGTCGCCCGCCGTAGCCCCATTCAGCAGCAGGTTGTCGGGCAGCCAGGAATCAACGTTGTTCGCATAGGAAACCGTGTAGTCCACGCCCTCCTGAAGGGTGTAGTCGCCCGTTACGAGGCGCACACCCGGCTCGATGGCCGATCCGGTATACGGATGAGAGACCAGGTTGGACAGACCGGTAAGCGGAGAATCGTACGCAGCCAGCGAGTTGATATCACACTTGGTGACTTCGAACTCCTGCTCGATGGTGCCCGTATACACGCCCATGCCGGTGATGACGACCTTCGCCTTACCCACTTCGGTGTTGTTCTCGTACGCAACGCTATAGTCGATGCCCTCCGTAAGGGATTCATCGTTAACCGAAACGGAAAGCCAAGGCATCGTTACGGGGTTTCCACCCTTGTACGACTGATTCTCGACGCCCGTAACCGTGGCACCCGCCAGCGAAATCGGCTCGTCGAGAATCTTGTACGACGTGGAAACAGAACCCGTCAGATTGCCCGTTGCGGCTGCAAGGGTAACGGTGTACGAACCAGCAGCAACCGGATCGACCTGTTCCCCCGCCTCATTGGTGTACGTCACCGTGTAATCGGCTGCAGGAAGCACCTTATTGTTGCTGTTGAGCTTGAGCACGGGAACGGGCTTGATGGCCTGACCGGTTGCCAGGAACTTCGAACCGCCCTCGAGCGACAGCGTCGCCTCGTAGGCGTTGGGATCGATATTCACCGCATCGATGGTGAACTCGCCCGATACGGTCCCCTCGTAATCGCCCATGCCAACGGCGGTGTACGTAGCCGTTCCGGCGTTAACGTTGTTGGAATAGGTGATGGTGTAATCCTTGCCCAAGGTGAGCAGGGAAAAGTCGTCGGTGTAGATGTCGGAGTCGAAGGGGCGAATCTCCGAACCCGTGTACTTGGGATTGCTCCATAAGGTGCCATCGAACCAATCCTGGTCGAGCGCCGTAGCAGCCCACGCCTGCGGGGCGCTTACGAGCAGGGCGAACAGGGCAAGCACAAAGACGGCAACGCCCAGCGCACCGCCCTTCACTCCCCCATATTTCATTCCTACGTTAGCTTGCATAAAACCTTCCTTTCCCTCGAGACGCCCACGCGCCTCGCCTTTACGCATATATGGAAGTGGCCCGCGCCTTTCGACGTGGGCCAGGAGGAACAAGGCGGGGCACGCGCATGCGCACCCCGTCCAATTCACTATTTCACGCCGTACCAGGCGATGCCTTCATCATTCCAGCCGGCGGCAACGAGCATTTCAGCTTCGCTCTTGCTGACGGTGTAATGATGCGCACCGGAGGAGGCATTCGGGTTATACAGGCGGAACAGCGGCGTACCCTGGGCATCGTCGGAGTACCAGCCAATGCCCTCGTAATTCCAGCCGAGCGCCACAAGGCCCTTCATCTCTTCCTCGCTCACCGTGTAATGGTGGTCGCCGCCATTGGGGTTATACAGGCGGTAGACCGGCGTATCGCTGGTGACGGGAGCATTCCAGGCGCTGCCTTCGAACTGCCAGCCAGCCTTCACAAGCGTATCGCGCTCGGAGGGAACGGCCGTATAGAAGTGCTCGCCCGAATTCGGGTTGTACAGACGCAGCATCTCGCACGTCTCAACCTTCACCGGAGCCACGGTACCCGATTCGTTGAAGGCGGCCATTTCGCTTACCAGCATCTCATCGTGAGCATCCACCTGCGCCTGAGTTGCGCTGGAGCTAGATGCCACCGACTCGGCAGCGGCAATGGCGGCCTGCAGTGCGGCATATGCGGCATCGGTCTTGTCGCCCTGCTGGATAGCACGCGCTTCCCCGATATGCCCGCGAAGCACGTCCTTGTCGACGCTTGCGGCCTCGGCAGCCTGCAGGGCCTGCAGGCTGGAAGCGGAAACGTACGACTTGGCGTTATCGGACAGCGCTTCGTACGCCGCACGAGCGGCAGCCACATCTGCCTGGGACTGCGCACCAAGCGTGTTGGGCAGATTGGCGATGAGCTGCGTGGCATACGCAGCGCCTACGGCATCGAGCTTGGCAACGCTGTCAGCGGAAACCGCAGCGCGGGCCTGCTCGGACAGCGAGGCATAGCCATCCTGCGCGGCCTTGACATCGGCACCGTTCGCAGCAGTTACCGCTTCGGCTTCTGGCAGCGCGGCAATGGCGGCCTCCACCGTGCCCGACCCAGCGGTCAACTGGAAGTCGGCAATGGCCTGCTGCAGCGCAGTCTGGGCAGACTTGATGTCGGAGCCCTGCGCATGATCGTTAGCGGCAACAGCCTGGGCATCATCGATGGCCTGCTGCAGCGTCTGGTAGGCGCCCGCACTCGAAGTGCCCTGCTCGATGGCCTGCGCCACTTCAAGGTCGGTCTGCAGCGCAGCCAGGTCCTCGCTTGCGGCGGCGGTCATCGCCTTCACGACGCCTGCGGTCTCAACGGTAAGGCACGACGCATCGCGCACTTCCGCGGTAAGCGTCTGGCCCGTGGTAATAGGCGTCCAATTCTCGCACACGTTCGACGTAGACCAATCCTGCACGGTCATGGTCTCGTCATCGGGAAGCGTGCTCACGAAGCGATACTCCTTCGAGCCGGCAACGCCACCCGCAACGTCTACGTACACCTTCTGCTTCTTGCCAGGCTTCACGACACCGCCGGCCTCAACAACATCCCCCGACGTGGCTGACGCAACCGTCAGCCCCATCGACGAAGTGCCGTTCTGGGAGGCGGAGATCATGTTGTCAACGGCCTGCTGATCGAATTCGACATCGCAGCTCTGCTTGGTGGTAATGCCGGAATACGACAGGGCGAAGTCAACGACCTGGCGATTCTGTAGCTGCTCGGCCGTAAGCGTTGCGAAGTAGTTATCGCCATCCTTCTCCATGGGCGCTCCGCCGATGCTCATGCTAATGATCATGTCGGCATACATGGGGCTCGGGGAGAAGATCACGGTATAGGTTCCATCGCCATTCGGGAAGGCGGTCGTGGAAGACCCCAGGTAATTGCCCACCGAAGACGTATCGCTGGTGCCAGTCTTGTACCAGCTTACGCCTACCGCGTAGGTCTTCGCATCGCCGGTCTCCTCGCCCGTGCCGCCGTTCGTGGGCTCGCCCACATGCAGCGTCGCAGACAGAGGCTGGTAATCCACCAAATGCGTGGCGCTCACGCCCATCGACTTCAGCGTCTTCTCGGCAACCTGCCAACCAGAGGTCACATTGCCCTCAGCGTCGGTCTTGGGCACATACACCTTGAAGGAGAGCATGTTAGACCCCGTGGGGGAAGACAGCTCAAGGGACTCGAGGCTCGCGGGCAGGACGAGCGTGCTCGGAGCTTCGTCATACACGATGGAGACCGTCTTCATGCCCTCGCCGAAGTACGCGGAGCGCATGCCCTCGAACCCACTGTAATCCATGCTGTCGAAGAACGCACCCGTCGGGAATTCGCCCTTGGTCAAGAGATTGTCTTCAGTAACCATCGAACCCGTCTTGCCACTACGAACAACCAGATGCTCGGGCATGTTACCCATGAACGAATTGCTCGGGATATACGTGACGCTGGCCATGTCGACCGTGGTGAGCTTGTCGGTGCTGTAGAAGCCCGTCACATGCTCCAGGCTTTCGGGGAAGTTTATCTCCTCGAGGTTGGAGCAACTGTTGAACGAACCAGTGGCCAGGTTGCGAATGCCCTCGGGCAGCGTAACCTTGCGCAGGGAGCTGTTCCCGCGGAACGCCTGCTCATCGATGGACACCGTGCCCTCTTCCACCGTGTACTCGGTGAAGGTATTGCAGGGCAGGGACAAAATGAGGTGCTTGCCAGGATACTGCGGATCGACCTCGGCGCTCATTTCGCCATACAGCACGTTATCGGCAACGTGATAAACCGGATTGCCCTCGGACACGGTGATCTCGGTCAGGGCAAAGTCGCCCGTGAAGGCACCCGCCATCGAACCGGTCATGCCCGCGCCGATATGAACCTTCTTCAGGTTAGGCATGTTGGCGAAGCAGCCTCCGCTGATGGACGTAAGCGTATCGGGGAAGATGAACTCGGTAAAGCCCGTATCCTCACCGAAGGAGCCATCGCCAATCGATTCCAGGCGCGTGCCGAAATCGAAGGACGTGAGGCTCTGGCAGTTGTAGAACACGTACGTACCGATATGCTTGGTACCGCCCACCTTTACGCTGGTGAGGAACTGGTTGTTCTGGAATGCACCGTTGCCGATGCTCTCCATGCTGCTCGGCAGGTCAAGCTCGTTCAGCGAACCTTCCATGAAGCAAGATGCGCCAATCTCACGCAGGCCTTCGGGGAACGTGACATGCTGCGTCGACGTAGAGGCAAAGGCATAATCGCCCAGACGCTCGGTACCCGCAGGCACATCGTAGCTCGAGCGCTTCGCGCCTTCGTTCACGGTCACGAGCGTCTTGCCGTCACCGCTGAACAGCACGCCGTCTACCACCTTGTAATTGGTCGTAGCAGGGGAAACCTTGTATTCAGCGCAATTTAGGTTGAAGGCGAAGGCTCGCTCCAAGGAATCGGCCGGAACGCCAGCGCCCACGGTGATCGACTTGCAATTGCGCATATTGGAGAATGCGCTTTCCCCTACGCTCGTCACGCTATCGGGAATGACCATCTGCGACGCACCACACGACTGGAAGGCACCCGCGCCAATCGTCTCCAGCCCGTCATTGAGCGTGAAGTTCTTGCTGGATACGCTCGAGAAGGCCATAACGCCTACGCTCTTCACGCCCGAGGGCAAGGTGATGTCCATATTGCCAAGGCTCGTACCAGAGAACGCGCTATCCGCGATGGTGGTCAAGGCGGAAGGCAGCTGGCCATTCACTACCGAGCCATCAGCCTTCACCACGCTAATGGAGCCCAGGGAGCCATCGGAGCTAAGCGCCTTGTCGCCGATCTCCGTTACGGCATCGCTCATAACGACATCCTGAACCGAGCAGTAGTACAGCGTCTGAGCAGGAATCTTCGTGAGACCGTAGGGGAAGGTAACCTTCTTCACGCTCGAGGTATTGAACGTGCCCTCGCCCAGATTAACCAGATTGCGAGGCAGCGTGATTTCGTCCAGCTTCAGGTCGTAGTAGAAGACATTGTCTTCCATCGTGGTCAGGCGGCTGGGATTGGTATCGGAATCTTCGAAGTTCACCGTCGTGAGGTTGGGCATGTGCTCAAACGCACCGTACTCGATCTTCTCCACGCTTGCGGGAACGGTTACGGTCTGGCAGCCCGTATCGGCAAACGCCTGGGGCCCAATGACCTCAACATTGTCGGGAATGGTCACGTTTTGCAAGGACCCGCCGTAGTACAGCAAACGCGGACCTTCGGGGTACGTTTCGTCGATAACGAAATCGGCGTAGTTGTCCTGACGCACCTTCACGGTCATGCTTGCCGTATACGTAGAAGACTCTCCCGTCGTCACGTCAACATGAGTCAGCGTAGCGGTGAGGGTTGCGTTGCCCGTGGTGTCGCCAGCGGTAATCGTACCCGTGGCAACGTTATCGCTGCCCGCAGACGCATCAGAGGAGTCCTTGACCGCAACGATTGACTCGTTGCTGCTGCTCCACACGATGCTATCGGAGGCATATGCAGGGGAAACAACGACCTTGGCGTCGTAATCCGACCCAAAGGACACCGTTGCCTCGTTCGCCTGCATCGCAATGCCCACCGATTCGGGAACCTCGGATACATGCACGGTGACGGTATCGGACACGGAGGCATCGTACGTCGACGTACCCGTAATGGTAACGTCACCCTTGGCATGGGCCGTCACAACGCCCTTGCCGTCAACCGAAGCGACGGTGGGATCGGTGCTTTCGTACGTAATGCCCGTCTCCGTTGTATTACTGGGGGCAAACGCGCTGGAAAGCGTCATGCTCTGACCCTCGTACAGCGTAGTCTCGTCGGGAGTGATATCCACGGCGGTAGGGGCGATTTGATTGATGACGACCGTTTCCGGCGAACCGCCATTCAGGCCGTAGTCATACGCATACAGCGCAACCGTATCGGGCATCGGGTCGACGAGGGATGCCTCATCAGCAACGCCCTGCCATGCGGAGCGCAGATTGCTGATCGGAATATCGAAATGCCAGGTGCGAGTGCCATCTTCGTTCGTGACGTACTGCTCTTCCGACGCCTCGCTCACCGTGGCACTGCCATTGCCATCCTTGTCATCGGCAAGCTGGCGCAGGAAGTAACCCTGATGCACGGTATCGTAGAACTGCACGGCGGCAAGCCAGCTATTATCGGTGACGTCGAAGCTCAGCACGCGCTCATCGCCCTGGCCGGAATACGAGATGTTGGAAATAACCGGCGCCTGCGTGTCGTAATAGAACGAATCGGTCTGCTTCTGAACGGCACTGCCATCGCCACCGGCAGTGGTGGCCGTCTTCGTCATGGTGTACGTCCCCTGCGGCAGGTAATTGCCCGTGCTTTCGTCCTGACCGGCAAACGCGAACGGCCCCGTCCACTGTTCGCCATAGGTCATGCCATAGCCGGAAGCATAACGTGACTTCACCTGATAATCCTGATCGAACGAGCGAACGACTTCGCCCTGCTCGTTCGTATACTCCACCTTATACTCAGTCAGATTACGACGCAGGCCCGTCATGGGGCTGGCGCTATTCGGACTCGAAGAGTACGGCGTACTCGAAACAACCTGCTTGCCATGATGTACGAAACTGGAATAGTCGCCGTTAACGGCCAGGCTCGTGCCGCCATCCAGCGGGTTGATGCCCAAGGGCAGGTTGGTCGTACCGCTCATAAGGGCAGTGCCAATCACATGAGAGCCCGTAGCCACCTCTTCCCCATTGATGGTCGTCTTAGAGGTAGAGCTATAGCTATCGGAGTCGAATGCGGGCACGGCATCCCAGTCGCCGTAGAAACCGCAGAACGGCGTGGACAGATTGGGGTTACCCGAGCCATCGGCAGCCTTCAGCAGGGCAAAGCCCTCAACGAACGTACCGTTCGGCGTATTGGCCGCAGCCCATTCGGTAAACGCAGAGCCGCAGGAAATGTTCACCGTGTAGGAAGCGGAGCCGTTAGCGGGAACAACCACGGCGCCATCGGTAAGGCCCGTGTAGCTGACGTCGATGCCCGCTCCCGTCCAGTCCTTGCTGGCCTGTTGGAACAGGCCATCCGCCACCGTATCGGAAATGGCATGCGTATCGGGCGTATAGGAAGCTTCCGAGTCGCTGAAGTTATGCAGCGTAACCTTGAAGCTCCAGGTGCCATTCGAGCTTTCTCCCAGATCGGCCTTCGGACGATCGGCCACCTTCGCGCCATCCACGGTTACGTACACGGGGGTGGAAACAGCCGCTTCCACGTTCGCCAAACCAGCGCCCTGCTTGCGCGGCGAATAGTAGCTCGCGGAATCCGCGCTGTTCACGATGGGACGCGCAGTACTCATGAGGAGCTGGCTGACCAGGCTATTCTTTTCGTCCTGGGACTTCCCGGAAAGTGCGGGATTCGCTTCGATGTACTGATGCACCTGAGCGGTAATGCCGGCCATCTGAGGGGTGGCCATGCTCGTGCCGCTCATGTACGCATAGGCATTGCTGCTTCCGCTCACCGAGCTGTAGATGTTGCCACCCGGAGCGGTGATTTCGGGCTTGATGTCCATTTCGGGAGTGGTTCCCCAGCTGCTGAAATCGCTCATGACGTAGTTTTCAAACGTCGCCGAATCGGCCTTTGCGTCATGGACGATCTTGATCTGGGCAGAGCCCGACTCGATGGCCTGCTTGATGCTCTCGCCAGCTTCCAGGGAAATGCCCACCGACGGAATTGCCTGAGCGGTGGTAAAGCCGAAGTTCTGATTCGAGCCGGAGGCGTTGTCGTAGAACACAATCGCCACGGGATTCAGCGAAGCAACGTTCTTGAGCTTCTGCTCGAAGGAGAGCTTTTCGCCATTGTCTTCGCCGCCACGCTGAATGAGAACCATCTTGCCGGCAAGCGTTCCACCCTGCGCTTCGGAAAGCGCGGCAACGTCGGCCGCGGAGCCAATGCCACCGTCAACGATGTCGTAAGACCCTTCGTCCAGCGCGTTGAACAGGGGAACCTCAGTGCCATCCTGCGCGGTAACGTCGCGATAGGCAACCTTTTCATCGGCGAAATAGAACACCGAGCTACCCTCCGCGTTGTTCACGCTGGCAACGGCAAAGGAATTGTCGAATGCAGCGGGGCAGGAAATGATCTCGGCATCGGGGTCGGTTGCATACGGCAGGTTTTCGCCCGACTTGTTTCCGTATGCCGCGTTGTACGCGTTACCAGCGGCAACGTTCACCACGATCCCCTGGTTTTCCAGGGCGTTCACCGCATCGGCGTACGTCTGGCGGGAACCCTCGGCGCCAAAGCCATTGTCGCTACCGAGCGACATGTTCACGACATCGATATTATTGCCGCTCGCTTCGCCCGCCTTATCCAGAGCCGCTACGTCGTCCATGGCGGCAATCAGGTTGCTATCGTAGATGTTGCCCTGCAGGTCATCGCATACCTTGAACATCATGATCTGAGCATTGGGAGCGGCGCCTTCGATCTGGCCGCCATTTGCGGCAGCGATGCCGGCCACATGCGTACCATGCGTAAGGTCGGTATAGGTGCCAGGCGTAACCTCGTTATCGTTGTCCGCGTAGTCGTAGCTGAACACGATCTTGCTGTCGGTGTACACGCCCGACTTGCCGGCAACGAGATTCGTCTTGGCGGCGTTGACCTCCTCTTCCGTCCAGGCAACGTCCACGCCACTCATGTCGCCATCGAAAGCCTCATGGTCAATCTGCAGGCCACTGTCGATGATGGCAATGGTCTGGCCATCGCCACGATAGGCAACGTCGTCGGCATTCGTCATGTCCAAGCTCGATTGATTCAACGCATTGGTAGACTGAACGCCCATATCAGAGGGAATCGAATACGACTGCTCCACGAATGCGTTCTTTACGCCGTCGAGATTCTGAATGGCCTCGAGAGCGCTTGCGGGAGCCTTGATGGCGAAACCGTCGATAACGTTGTAGTAATCGGCGATTTCCTCGATGGAATCGTCGGATGAACCGTCATCCGTAGAGAAGAGCTGCAGGCCACCCGCATTGCCAGAGCCCTGACTCTCCCCCGCCACCACGTTGCGAATTGCGTCGCGCATGGAATCGTGACGCGATTCCGAGCTCGGCGCGCCAAAAGACAGGCCGAACAGTTGCACGCCCGAATTCCAGTTGTCGTCGAGCTGGACGATGATAGTGACCTTTTCGTCGGACGTCGGCGTCTGGTCCTCGATGGCATTGCCCGTGGCAACGTCTGCGCTCGACGCGCCCAGCTTGGTGAGCTGCTGTTCCAGGGACGTCTCGTCAGCTGATTCCACCTGCTGCTGAGCATCGGCGGATGCATCGTTTTGAGAAGCAGCCTCATCGGCAAATGACACACCAGCCAGGCCGGTGCTCGCCGCCAGCATGACAGCCACGCCCGTTGCGGTTACGCGCGTGAGCATGCCGGAGCGACGCCATGGGGCAGCATCCCCATCTTGTACCCTCATACCCTTTCCTTCCTTTAGACCCCTTGTGACCCCACTACGCACAGTGGTGCCATGGTTAAATTCTCGAGAATGGTACCAAAGAAAGTAGGTAAGCCTAATTTGTTTTCCGTCAGGATAATCCATTTGGACCAACGCGCTGTTTTACGACGTTTTCCCAGTTGAAGAGCGAGTCGCTCATAGGCAGCAAGACCCCGCTGGCCATATCTTCCACTCCCCTCATCCGAATGAGTTGACGAAAGTTAGCCATATACAACTGTTAGCTCGCCCTAATTCAAGTCCTTTTGGGCTGAAATGACAGATTGGATCCTCCACGTTTCCCACACAAGATGAGCAACCGGTCACAATGCAATGCGGCCCGCCGAACGCATCGACGGGCCGCAAGAGCCATTCTGCGAGAAGGACGGCTAAATGCGCTTCACGAGGCGAACTATATTCTTGCCCTCGACGCGTTCGTACGTGAGCTCATCCACGCACTTCTTCGCCATAAGGATGCCCAAGCCACCAATAGAAACCTGATCAATATCGTCAGGAACCTCGGACGTGGGCTTTTGCAGTGGATTGAACGATACGCCCCTATCGACGATGGAAATCATGATGGAAGCGGGATCCGTATTGCATGCGCAGCTCACGCGCACCATGCCGGGATTGTCCTCGGTTGCGCGCGGGTATGCGTAGTGGCATACGTTTATGAACATCTCCTCAACCGCAATGTCTATCTTGTGGCACACCGCGCTGGGGCAATCGAGCGCCTCGAGCTTACGATGGATGAATTCATCGACTTCCTCGAGCTTTTCGTCGGAAGCAGGCAGCTCAATCTGCTCGAAGCTCTCGGGAGGCACGCCCACCTTCAGCACGAGCATGGTAATGTCGTCGGACTGCTCGGCGCCCTCGGCAAAACGCGAGACGTCGGCGCGCACGGAACACAGCAGCTGACGTGGCGAATAGCCCGCGCGCTCCTTCACGAAGTCGATGAGCCGATCGGGACCATACAGGTTCTCTTCCACGTCCATAGCTTCGGTTACGCCATCGGTGTACAGCAGGAACGTATCGGAAGGCGAGCATTCGATCTCGTAGGGCATGTAGGGCATGTCCTCGAAGAGCCCCAGCGGCAAGCCCGAACGCTTTTCCAGCCACTCGCACGAATCGTCGTTCAGCACAAGCGGTGGATTATGGCCCGCATTAACACAGGTCATGCGCATGGACTTGTAGTCGAGCACGCCTGCGAACGCGGTGACGAACATGCCGGCTTCGTTGCCCTCGCACAGCTCGCGGTTCGCGCTTTCCACCGCCTGGCCCAGCTCCATGCCCGATTCCATGTAGTAGCGAATCTTCGACTTTGCCGACATCATGAACAACGCCGCCGGCACGCCCTTGCCCGACACGTCGGCAATGACGAAGCCCAGCTTGCCCGCTTCGGAATTCGAATCGCCAATGAGGAACAAGTCGTAGAAGTCGCCACCCACCTGCTTGGCAGCATTCATGTCGGCGAAGATGTCGAATTTCTTGATCTCGGGGAACGGGGGGAACGCGCGCGGAAGGGCGTTTTCCTGAATGGCCCTGCCCGTCGCGAGCTCGGTATCCATGCGCGATTCCGCTTCGGCAATCCAGCCCTTCAAGGCATCGACCGTATGGTTGATGTCATCGGAGAGCGATGAGAACTCCGTAATGCCCCGCACGTTCACCTGCGTGCTCAAATCACCTCCCGTAATGCGGCTAAGCGCACCGTTCACATGCCAGATATTGCGTACGACCAGGCGCTTAATGACGAAGTACACAATCAGGAACAGAACGGTGAACACGAGCACTTCGATGAACGACGTGATAAGCACCGCCACGTCAAGCGAAAATCGCACTTCGGAAGATGGATGCACGGCAATAATCCGATAGCCTTCGACCTCCTCATATGCGGCGTAGCATTCCTCTCCGTTGAATGACGTGGCGAAGAGCTCGCCCTCCTGAATGCCATCGGCGTCGGAAGAAAGCGCGCGAGCATCCTGCACCCCCACGTCATTGCCAGCACTCACCACGTTCCCCGTGGCATCGAGCACAACAACCTGGCCATTTTGCCCCACGTGACGATTCCGAACGGCCTCTTCCACCTGTTTGGAAATATCGTCGACGAAGTTCTGGGCGTCGTAGCCCACCTGCACGAAGCCGTCTTCGACAGCAACACCCGCATATTTGCGCCACGTCGTTTCGTCGTACGCCATGGGCTGGTACGACTGCACGTATTCGGTTTCGCCACCTCCGGGAAGCAAGCACAGAAATGCGCGAGATTGATCGCCCGACGACATGTCGAAGCCGATAAAGCTGGTATTCGAGCTGACAACTACGATGCCATTGCCGTCGACCATGCATACCTCGGCAACGTCGAGGTCATCGGCAACGCGGGTGCACTCCTCGTTCGTTGCCTCCTGCGCCGAGGGCAGAGACAACGCCGCCTTGTTGGTGAGCATGAGCAGGTTTTCGTCCGAAGCGTCGGCAATGGCCCCACGGACATCCGACACATTGAGTCGCAACAGCGATGCCTCGTCGGAATACATAAAACTCGACTGCAGTATGGCCGTGAACCCCACGGTGATTACGAACACCGCAAACACCGACACGAGCAGATACGCTTGAACGACCTGGGCAATCCCCCGCTGACCGCGCGGCATAATCGAAGGCCGGTGATTCACCCGAGCCAATGCGATGGCGGAAAGAGCCACGGAAATGCCCACGCACGAGATCATGGGCAAGGCGCAAGCCTGCACCACCTGGAACGCGCGCACCGACTGATCGAAATTGGTAAGGAAGACGAGAAGCAGGTGGAGGACCTCCACCACCAATCCCGTTGCCATCGCCATAGGCCACGAGGGCATGCGGCTGTCGAACAGGTATTTATGCAGCAACGCGGCGTAGACGCCAGCGGCGATGGTACCCAACGAGCACGCCAGGCGCGTGAACTCCCCCGCGCCCCACAAAACGGCGAACCAGCGCTCTATGCCGCCAATAAGGCCAGCTATAATGCCCGCCGGCCCACCAAAGAACAGACCTGCGGCCAGGGGAGCCGCATCGCGCACGTTCATAGTGGCGCCATTCGTGGGAATGCCGACTTCAGTGCCATACACCGCAATGATGCCGAAAACGACGCCGGCGATGACCTGCCACCAAATCTTCGGGATGCGCATAACGCACCGAATGCGGCGCAAAAGCGTAAGCCCGACGCAAGCGATTACGGGCAACAACGTGGCAAACGCGAACTGAGCAATAAAGAGAGCATCCATAAGGCACGGCCCTTCCCCAGACACCTTGCTATCAGTGTACCAACCCAAGAGCGCATTGTGCCCGTCAATCTGCGTGAACGCACCCCGTCCCTTGGTCACGTTTGAAAGGCAAAAGAAAACCGGCCGAAGAACTCGACCGGTTTACGAATCCGCCTTGGGTAGCGGGGCCCCGCAGCCGCCCAAGGGGTTTCGAGGGTTGTTGGCTAGATAAGCTCGGCGACCTCGGCTTCCAGCTTGGCCATATCGGCAGTGGGCTCGAAGCGGGCAACGACATTGCCCTCGCGATCGACCACGAACTTCGTGAAGTTCCACTTGATGTCGGGATTCTTCTTGTAGTCCTTGTCGATCGCTTTGAGCATGGCGCTCATGGCAAGAGCCTTCGGCCCATGCCCGAAGCCCTGAAAGCCCTGCTGACTCTTCAGGTACTCGAACAGCGGAAGCGCGTCTTCCCCATTGACGTTCGACTTCTTCATCTGGGGGAACTGCGTGTTGTAATTCAGCGAGCAAAACTCGTGAATCTCTTCGTCGGTACCCGGCGTCTGGCCGTTGAACTGGTTGCACGGCACGTCGATGATCTCGAGGCCCTGCTCATGATACTTCTCGTACATAGCCTCGAGCGGCTCGTAATGCGGAGTGAAACCGCAACCCGTAGCCGTGTTAACCACGACAATGACCTTGCCCTTATAATCGGAAAGCTTCAGCTCTCCGCCGTCAACCATCGGTACGCTGTAATCGTAAATGCTCGCCATAGCAAACTCCGTCCTATCCATTTTGCGTAATTCGATTGTACACAATTGAATTAGCAAATGCAAACGGCGCCACATAACGAAACGGTTACGAACGCCCCTCCCCCTCAACCCGGAAAGGCGAGTTTTCGACGCAGCCGAAAACAAGCGGGACCACCCCACCCCACGACCCGGGAAGACGCATCCCTCCCGCAGGGCGGGACAGCCCCTCGACGACCCGAGGCAGCGCATTCCGCCCGAAGGGCGGAACAGCGAGGGCAAACGCCACGACCCACCCCGGCTCGCATGCCGGTTAAAAGCGCCGCCTTGCTTCGCTCGGGATGGGGCTCGCGGGGCTGGCGGCCCCTGGGGCACCCTGTGAACACCATACAAATGCGCTGTTCACGGGGTTGGGGCTGGGACGGGGAGGCAACGAAGGCGAAGCCGAAGTTGCATCACCGTCTCAGCCCCAACCCCGTGCAGCGCCAGTACAAAACTGCTGAACAGCGCAGCGCACGAGCGTAGGTTTCGGCCCGTGCGGGGCCGAAACC
>JAILNP010000100.1:0-10429 GCA_024691475.1 Eggerthellaceae bacterium | reverse complement strand
ACTTCGGTCTGCTTGGAATTTACCTGGTAGAACGAGTGCGAGGAAATGCGGAACGAAAGGCCGCAGAGCGTGTCGATGATGAAGCCCGGGCCGTAGATGGTGTGCTCTTCCTGCCCTAGGATGACGTTCGTCTGGCGCAGGTTCACGTTCTGCACGATGGTGGTGATGGCGGGGCAACGGCGTTTCAGCTCGCGCGCGAAGTTCTTCGCTCCGGGGAACTGCTTGCTGTTGGTGACGAGCGTGACCAGCACCTCGCCGCTTTCGTGGCCTACGCGTACGATGGCGTGGCGCATGAATCCCGCGCCGCTGTCTTCGTTGTATGGCTCGATGCCGTACTTGCCCATGATGGCCTTGATGGCCGCAACAACCTTACGGCCGATTTCGTTTTCGACGGCGCAGGTATCTGCGGGAATGATGCGGTGCGAATGCGCGGCGTACATGCCGCAGAGAATCTCGTGACGTCGCTCTTGTCCCCCTCGCCCGCCTTTCTGCACGCGTCCAGGTGCAGAGGGCGAGGTGATCTTGTTGCGGTAGTGCAGGGGCTCTTCCATTCCGGCAATGGGGTCGAGCATGCACGATTCGTCGGCTAGGTCGCTGAACAGGTCGACGATGCGCCTCTGCTTGTTCGCCAGCTGTTCCGGATAGGGTACGTGGATGGCCGAGCATGCGCCGCATTCGGCGGCAACGGGGCAGAGCTGCGACTTCGGGCCCTGCGCGTGCTTGTTATTACGCGCTTTGCTCGTGGGCTTCTTGCCCATCTTCGCCTGAGCGTTGGCTTTGGCGTGGCGCGTTTGTTTCTCGCTGCGCTTCTTGTCGCCCCTTGCGGGGGCGGGGGAGTGCTTGCGATGGGATTGCTTGTATTCGTGTTTCGCGTTCATGCGGCTATTGTGGCATATTTTGCGCGGGTACGTTCGGGGCCCATAGTTATTGCAGGAAGATGGAGCGAAGCGTGTCCTCTTCAGCCAGGCCTACGCCGCACACGTCTTCCAGGAAGCCGGCAAAGTCGCCGAAGTTCTCGTCGATTGCCTCTATTGCGGCGGCGATGTGCTCGTAACGCGCTTCGAGCAGGGGGCCCATGCGGTGCGTCATGCTGGGTTCAACGCCTCGGTCGCGTGCGTCCTGCAGGATCTTCGCGCGATAATCGGCCAGACCGGAATTCGAATCCATGTAATCGGCCAGCACCGTCTCCTCGGGGATGCCGAGCGCCAGCAGCACTACGGCCGTCACGACGCCCGTGCGGTCCTTCCCGTTCGTACAATGCCACAGGACGGCTTGGTCGCCCGCTTCCAGCAGGACCTGGAAGATCTGATGCCAGCGCGGCGCCATGGCGGGGCTTACCATTTTGCGATAGAGCGCGCATGCGTCGTACAGGTCGGGGCTCCAAGTGCCGCGTAGAAGTTCCTGCCAGTTGTAGTCTTCCAACGTGATGCTCAGCGCGCTTACTGGCATGAGCGGCACTTCCAGGTGCGTGACGCCGGGAAGGTCGGGGTCGGGATTGCTGTTGCGTTCCAGCCCCGTACGCAGGTCAATGACCGTTCCCACGTTATAGTAGCCGGCAAGTAGGGCTCGTTCGTTTGCATCAGTGGCGCCCAGCGCGGCGCAACGGTAGAGCTTGCGCGGCTTGATGATATAGCCGTCGCTTGTGGCCATTCCGCCTAGATCGCGGAAGTTCATTATGTGCGGTAAATCCCTCATATGCTATTGCAATACTACCACATTTGACCAGTTAGGGCGCGATTTTGCCACTCGCTTTTTCTGCTGAAAATGTGTTCCCATCCAATCTCCACAGCAGTATGATGGGTCCAATATGTTTGCCTGGGAAAGGGGGCTGCTATGCAGGGAACCAGCGAACTAACACACGCCATTGGGCGTACTCCGCTTATTTTGCTTCGTAGCTTTTCCGAGCAAGTAGGGGCTCGGGTGCTTGTGAAGTACGAGGCGGCGAATCCAGGTGCGTCGCTGAAGGATCGCGCCGCACTGTGGATGATCAATCGTGCGGAACGAGAGGGCATTATTGCGCCTTCCCGTAGCGTTCTCATCGAGCCCACCAGTGGCAACACGGGCGTTGCCATTGCCATGATTGGTGCCGTGCGCGGCTATCGCGTTATTCTGGTCATGCCTGAATCCATGAGCGTGGAGCGTCGCAAGCTTGCGGCCGCCTATGGTGCGGAAGTGGTCCTTACGCCCGCCGAGCTGGGCATGCAGGGCTCCGTTGCCAAGGCAGAAGAGCTGCGCGATACGTTCCACTCTGGTTGGATCGTGGGGCAGTTCACCAATCCGAACAACCCATTGGCTCACGAGCGCACTACGGCTCCCGAAATCTACGAGCAGCTGGGATTCGATCCCGATTACGTGCTCGCGGGCGTGGGCACGGGCGGAACCATCTCTGGTTGTGCGCATTATTTCGCGAGCAAGCACGCGCGCACGAAGTGCTATGCCGTGGAACCGGCCGAAAGCCCCATCATCTCTCAGGCGCTTGCTGGGGAAGAGCTTACGCCGCACGCCCATGGCATTCAGGGCATTGGCGCCAATTTCATTCCCGAAACGCTCGATCTGGGGGCCCTGGCCGGCGCTCTTCAGGTTCCCACTGCAGACGCCATCGAGGCTGCTCGCAGCACTGCGCGTGACGAGGGCCTGCTTGTGGGCATTTCCACGGGCGCGAACCTGGCCGCTGTGCTCGAGCTCATCGAAAACGATCGTGATGCTCGTGGTTCCACCATCGTTACGTTTGCGGTCGACACGGGCGAGCGCTATCTGTCTACCGACCTGTTCCACGGGTTGGGGTAGTCCGCGTGTCCGCGTCAAAGGAAACCACGCAGGTTCGCTTCGCACGTACCATCCAGGAAAAGGGGCTTGCTGGCCCCGATACTCCCGTGTTGCTCATGGTGTCGGGTGGCTCCGATTCCACGTCACTTGCGTACTTGGCGGCCGATTTGCATCGCCAAGGGGGTTTGGGCCAGCTCGCCATATTGCACGTGAACCACAATCTTCGCGGCGAGGCATCCGACGGTGATGCAGAGTTCGTGCGGTCCCTGGCTGGCGCCCTTCGCATTCCGCTATTCATGGTGCAGGTCGACATTCCCCGCTTGGTGCAGATGACGGGCGACAACATGGAAGCCGTCGCTCGTCAGGAACGCTATCAGGCCGCCAACGAGGCGCTGGAAAGCCTGTGCCTTCATGTGGGCGCGCCGCTTTCCGAGGGGCGCATCTTCACGGCGCATACGCAAGACGACCGCGTCGAGAACTTCTATATGCGCTCCATCGTGGGAACGGGGCCGGGCGGGTTCCGTTCCATGCGCTATCGCAATGGCTCCATCGTGCGCCCCTGCCTCGACGTTTCGCGCGACGATCTGCGTGCCTACCTGGGCATGCGTGAGCTCGATTCCGCCGAGGACGAAAGCGTCGTCCTGGTGCGCGATCCGCAGGGCAACCTGTGGCGCGAAGATGCCACCAACGCGCACACCGATCGTTTTCGCGCGTACGTGCGCCACAAGATCGTGCCCGTTGCCAAGGAGCGCAATCCGCGCCTGCTCGATACGCTGTGCCGCTCTATGAACCTCATCGCCGACGAAGATGACATGCTCGAAGGTATGGCGCTCGACGTGCAGAATCGTTTCGTTTCCTGGCTCAGCGAATCGTCCGAGCCGCGTTATTCTGAGGGCTGCCTTCTGGGGCCCGATATGGCGATTCAGCCGAAACCCCTGATAAGGCGTTGCGTTACAAACGTTCTGCAGCTTATGCTGGGCGACGAGGTCCGCGTGGAATCCGCCTCCGTTCAGGCGGTGTGCCAGGCGTATGATGGTCAGGCACCCGTGTCGGGGTATACCGCCAACATACAGGGCGACCTCGCCGTTTCCGCAAACAAGCGGGGTGTACGCATCGAGCCAATGAGCGCGTTTCGCGCGCGCAGGAAGAGGTAGTAGTGGAAATCGTTCTTGCTTCGGGAAGTCCTCGTCGTCGCGAGATCCTGAAGAAGGCGGGCGTAACGTTTCGCGTAATCCCCAGCGAGGCCACCGAAGAGCTTACCGAATCCGAGCTCGCCGACCCGTCGAAGGCGGCTCGTACGCTTGCCGACCGCAAGGCCGGTTCCGTGGTTCAGTTGCTTCTGGCGGTCCCGCGTCCGCTCAACCAGCCCGTGGCCGTCATTGGCGCCGATACCATGGTCGTGAAAGACGGGCGCATCTTCGGCAAGCCCCGCTCGCTTGATGAGGGCACCCATATGCTGCAGCAGCTTCAGGGTGCAACGCACCAGGTCATTACAGGCGTTTCCGTATGGATGCTCAGTCCCGACGAAGAGGGGCACGTGTCCATTGCACGCCGTGCGTTCTCCGAGACCAGCGAAGTCACGTTCAAGCCGCTCTCCAGTCAGGAAATCGCCGATTACCTGGCTTGCGGCGAAAGCTTCGACAAGGCGGGCGCCTACGCCATCCAAGGCGAGGGGGCCAAGCTCGTTGCCGGCTACGAAGGCGATTACGACAACATCGTGGGGCTTCCGGTTTCCACGTTGCTGCACCTCGTTCCCGCGCTTGCCGAATAGCGTTTTGCCGCAGGTCCGCCACGTGGCGTGTCCAGCGTGTAAATAACGTGCTCAATAACGTGCCGTTACCTGTTTGTCGAGTTAGGGGCTGGGGGGATTTGCTACACTCAGAAACCGAGTGTAGTTTGTGGCGCCATGCGCTCCTGCTCATGGCGTAATCAGGAAGAGGTAATGGCTTTGTCGTTCCAGGATATCCATGAAGATGTAGATCGCATTCTGTTCACGGAAGAGGATCTGCACAATCGAATTTGCGAGATGGGTCGCCAGATTACCGCCGACCATGAAGGCGAGAGCCTGCTTGTCATTTCGGTGCTGCGTGGCGCCGCCATTTTCATGGCCGATCTGGTTCGCGAAATCGAGCTTCCCCTCGAAATGGATTACATGGCCATTTCCAGCTACGGTAACGGCGTGAAGAGCTCCGGTATCGTGCGCATCCTGAAGGATCTCACCTCCTCGGTGGAAGGCCGTCACGTGCTCATCGCCGAAGACATCCTCGATAGCGGTCTTACGCTCAGCTACCTTATCCGTAACCTGCAGGCGCGCAACCCAGCTTCCATCGAGGTTGCCACGTTGCTGCGCAAGAAGACGCTCCAGCAGGCGAAGATCGACTGCCGTTACGTGGGCTTCGAATGCCCCGACGAGTTCATCGTTGGCTACGGTCTCGACTACGCCGAACGCTATCGCAACCTGCCCTACATCGGCGTTCTGAAGAAGAGCGTTTACGAGAAATAGCCCGAACTTCCATTCGGACAGCAAGGAAGTACATACCACATGCCAGATCAGAAACCGCCTATTAAGCCCAGTTCCAGGACGACCGTCGTCTGGACGATCCTCATGGTTCTCATCTTCCTGTTCCTGGGTTCGCAGCTCACGGGTATTGGTCATCAGGCGGAAACGCGCCAGACCGACACCTTGAAAACGAGCGAGTTCATTGCCGCCGTGAATGAGGGCCGCGTGCAAGACGTCACGTTCGACGCGGGGTCCGACACCGTTTCCGGCACGTACTATCCCGCGGCAACTGCGGGTGGCACCACCAGCGAAGCGTACAACACGGCTTTTCAGGCGCTTTCCTCGGCTCTGGGTACGCTGCACACCAACGACGAGGCTTCCATCTCCAGCACGGTCGAAACCAATGCGCTCGACGTGCAGAACCTGGGCACGGAACGCAATTACACGGCAACGTGGGTGGGCCAGGATTCGCTGGGCGAGCTCATGGCCGCCCATCCCAACATCAGCTACCAGGTCACGCTGCCTTCCGGCCTGCTTTCCGGCTTGCTGTCGTATCTGCCCATGATCCTCATCGCCGTCTTCTTCGTTTGGATGTTCTACCAGATGAACAAGGCGAATAGCTCTCAGATGTCCTTCGGCAAGACGAAGGCGAAGATGGCTTCCGAAGAGCGCCCCGACGTGAAGTTCGACGACGTCGCTGGCGTCGACGAGGCCGTCGAGGAGATGCAGGAGATCCGCGACTTCCTGGCCAACCCGAAGAAGTACCAGGACATTGGCGCGAAGATTCCCCGTGGTTGCCTGCTGGTGGGTCCTCCGGGTACGGGTAAGACGTTGCTTGCGCGCGCCGTTGCCGGCGAGGCGGGTGTTCCGTTCTTCAGCATCTCGGGTTCCGACTTCGTGGAAATGTTCGTGGGCGTGGGCGCAAGCCGCGTGCGCGACCTGTTCAAGCAGGCCAAGGAAGCTGCTCCCGCCATCGTGTTCATCGACGAGATCGACGCCGTGGGTCGCCAGCGTGGCACGGGCCTGGGCGGCGGCCACGACGAACGCGAGCAGACGCTCAACCAGCTGCTCGTGGAAATGGACGGCTTCGAGGCCAACGACTCCGTGGTCCTTATTGCGGCCACCAACCGTTCCGACGTACTCGACCCGGCCCTGCTGCGTCCCGGTCGCTTCGATCGCCAGATCGTGGTTGACGTGCCCGACGTGCGTGGCCGCGAGAAGATTCTGAACGTCCATGCGAAGGGCAAGCCCATCGCGCAGGACGTCGACCTCCCCAAGATCGCCAAGCTCACGCCTGGCTTCACGGGTGCCGACCTGGCAAACCTTCTGAACGAGAGCGCCCTTCTTACCGCGCGCCGCAACAAGAAGGTCATTTCCATGGAAGAAGTTCAGGACAGCATGGAGCGCGTCATCGCCGGCCCCGAACGCAAGGGTCGCGTGATGGACGACCAGACGAAGACCACCATCGCCTTCCACGAAAGCGGTCATGCCCTGGTAGGGCACACGCTTCCGCTGGCCGACCCGGTACACAAGATCAGCATTGTCAGCCGCGGTCGCGCGCTGGGCTACACTCTGTCCATTCCCAAGGAAGACAAGGTGCTGAACAGTCGCAACGAGATGATGCAGGAACTGGCTGTGCTTCTGGGCGGCCGCGTTGCCGAGGAAATCTTCTGCGACGACATCACCACGGGTGCCAGCAACGACCTCGAGCGCGCCACCAAGATGGCTCGCCAGATGGTCACGCAGTACGGCATGAGCGCCGAGCTTGGCACGCAGATCTTCGGCCAGCCGAATCACGAGGTGTTCCTGGGTCGCGATTACGGCAATACGCAGGACTACTCCGAGGAAACGGCTCGTCGCATCGACGACGAGGTCGCACGCCTCATGAAGCATGCGCACGATACCGCCTACGAGATTCTCTCCAGCCACAAGGAGCAGATGAACCTTATGGCGTCGGTGCTGCTCGAGCGTGAGACGATCGACGGCGAAGCCTGCCAGGCGCTGCTCGACAACGAGTGGAGCGCTTACCTAGAGCATGAGCAGAGCGAAGCCGGCAAGGCCGAGCGCGAGCGCGCGGCTACCACGGTTGTTGCGCCCGAAGAGGCTCCCGCTCCCGTTGCCACGCAGACGCAGACCCCGCAGCCTCCCACCCAGCCGGGTTCGGGCGCTCCGGGCGTGCCGTATGCGCCGAAGCCCCAGCATCCGCATGCGGGCGAGGGTTCCGATTCGCCCTCTTCCAACAATCAGTAGTTCTTTTTCAAGTGAGGTACGCCTGTGATTTGGCGTTGTGGTTCTTTTAGCTTCGATTCCAGGATGCCCGTCGTCATGGGCATCCTGAATGTCACTCCCGATTCCTTTTCTGATGGCGGTTCGTATGCCAACGCGGAAGAGGCCATTGCCGCCGGCCTGTCCATGAAGGAAGCCGGCGCGCTCATTATCGACGTGGGCGGCGAGTCCACGCGTCCCGGTTCCACGCCCGTGAGTCTGCAGGAAGAGCTCGATCGCGTTCTTCCCGTCGTGCGCGGCTTGGCTCAGCAGGGCGTGTGCGTAAGCGTCGACACGCGCCACGCGTCCGTTGCGCGTGCTTGCGTGGAAGCGGGCGCTGCCATCATCAACGACATCTCGGGCTTCAGCTCTTCCGACATGGTGCGCGTGGCCCAGGAATGCGAAGCGGGCCTTATCGTCATGCACATGCAGGGCGAACCGGCTACCATGCAGCAGTTTACGCAGTACGATGATGTGGTTGCCGAAGTGCGCGACTATCTTGAACAGCGCTGCCGTATGCTCGAAGAGGAGGGCGTTGCGCGCGATCGCATTGCCATCGACCCCGGTCCGGGCTTCAGCAAGACGCCCAAGCAGACCATCGAACTCATGCGCAACCTCCACGAGTTCGTGCGCACGGGGTATCCCGTCGTGGCTGCCCCCTCGCGTAAGAGCTACATTGGCTACGCCTACGGCATCGAGGATCCGCGCGACCGCGACGAAGCGAGCGTCGAGGAAGCCCTCATGGCCTGCGAACTGGGCGCAAGCGTTGTTCGTATGCACAACGTGCCCCTTACCGTGGAAAAGCTGGCGGCCATTCGACCCTACGTTTTGCTGGGCCTGGGCTGCAACGTGGCGCTCGTGGGCGAGCACGGCCAGGAACAGGAAGCGAAGATTGCCCAGCTCAACCAGGCGATTTCGTCTATCTGCATGATGCCCGACACCCAGATGATTGACTGCTCCAGCTTCTACGCCAGCGAGCCTGCGTATCTGGAAGATCAGGATGCATTCGTGAACGCGGTCGTTCTGCTTCGCACGGGTTTGGCGCCGCGTGATCTGCTGCAGTATTTGCATGCCGTGGAGGATAGCCTGGGCCGCGTGCGCACTGTGAAGAACGGTCCGCGTACGTGCGACATCGACATTCTGGATTATCAGCTCTACGTGTCCGACGACGAGCAGCTTACGCTGCCGCACCCGTTGCTCACCGAGCGCGATTTCGTGGTGAAGCCGCTCCTCGAGCTGCTGCCGCGTCATATTCTTTCCGATGGCACGCCCGTTACGCTCGACACGGTAACCGTGGGCGCCGCGCAGAAGATTCGCTAGTCGCGTATTTCATCTGAATAGAGGAAACAAGAAGCGCAGGGGAGGCCTTCGCCCCTGCGCTTCAGTAACCCAGTGTGACGTTGCGGTTTTTGGGGAGGATTTGGAACGTCGCATAGGCTGGGCTTCCATAACTCTAGACCCAATCGTATATTATACACAAAATGGTACCGCATGTATAGCATTACATTGCGGCTATGCGTCTATTGTGCGCGTTCTCGCAAGCTTGGCTAAACGGAGTAAGCTAGGTGAGCATTACACAACGATAAGTAAGATAGGGGTATTGTGGCGGAAGCACGAAACGATCTGTTTGATACGGCATCGAGCACGGGAGCGCCCGTAGGGCATGATCCGAAG
Organism: Eggerthellaceae bacterium; assembly: GCA_024691475.1. Lineage (GTDB taxonomy): Bacteria > Actinomycetota > Coriobacteriia > Coriobacteriales > Eggerthellaceae > Denitrobacterium. Next base: position 1,224 of record JAILNP010000100.1, on the reverse strand, counting down.
AATCCGGGGCGTGACGACAAGGTCAATCGCATGGGAAGCGCTAGCATTCCGCGCTTGATCACCGAGTTTGCCATCCCCAGCATCATCGGCATGGTGGTGAACGGGGCGTATAACATCATCGATTCGATCTTCCTGGGTAGCGCAATGCATGAAACGGGCCAGGCCGCGGTTACCGCCGCCGTGCCCATCATGATCGTCTTCATGGCCATTTCCATGCTCATCGGCAATGGCGGCAATGCACTTGCCGCGCTTCGCATGGGCGAGGGTGATCGCCAGGGCGCCGAGCGCAGCCTGGGCAACACCGTCACGCTCTCCCTTATCGTGAGCGCAATCGTTGCCTTGCTCGCGTTTGTCCCGCCGTGCATCAACGGCCTGCTCTCAATTTCGGGCACTACGACCGAGGTGTGGGAGTATTCCAAGACGTTCATCCAGATCATTTCGCTGGGCTTCTTCCTGCAGTGCATCGGCATGGGCGTGAACAACTTCATTCGTACGTCGGGCAATCCCAACCGCGCACTGGGCACTATGATTATCGGCGCCGTAGTGTGCGTCATCTTCAACTACCTGTTCGTTATCGTGCTGGGCTGGGGCATTGCCGGTAGCGCATGTGCCACGCTTGCGGGCCAGGCGGCAAGCTGCGTAAGCGTGCTCTGGTTCTTCATCTTCACCAAGAACGTGCCCATGAAGCTGCACAAGCGCTTCATGAAGCTCGAGCGCCGCACGGTTCGCCTGATTCTATCGCTGGGCTTTGCCAGCTTTGCCATTCAGGCCGCTGCTGCCGTGGTCAACTTCGTGCTGAACAACCTGCTGGTGAAGTATGGCGCGCAGAGCGCTCTGGGGCAGGACGCGGCGCTGGCGAGCATCGGCGTGGTAAGCCGCGTGGCCATGTTCACGATCTTCCCGCTCATTGGCGTGGCCGTCGCGCTGCAGCCGCTGCTGGGCTACAACTACGGTGCTCACCTGTTCAAGCGCGTGCGCACCACGTTGTTCCAGGGCATGCTGGGCGGTACCGTTATCGCCGTTGCCATGTGGGCTGCCGTGCATCTGTGGCCCAATCAGATCGTGGGCGCATTCGGTTTGGAAGATCCCGAGCTCATCGAGTTCACGGTTTTTGCGCTGAAGGTGCAGCTCATCTTGCTGCCGTTCGTTGCGTTCCAGATCATTGGTTCCAACTATTTCCAGGCCACGGGCCAGCCCGTGAAGAGCGCGTTCCTCTCGCTTACG